>CAKTTT010000042.1 GCA_934615635.1 uncultured Eubacteriales bacterium
CGATGAGGGCGACCGGCTGGATGCGGTGGTGCGGGTGGATTCCCCCCTGGCGCCTTTTATCCGGCTGTACGCCGTCGGCTGCGTCCCCTCCCTGCTGCCCGCCTATTCCCACAGCGATGAGCACTTTCTGCGGAAAACGCCCGGCCTGTATCCGGACGTCCTCGCCCCGACAAAGGGAGATATCCCGCTGATGGGCGGCCAATGGCGCAGCCTCTGGGTGGAGGTCTCCCTGCCGCCCGATCAGCCCGCGGGGGTGTATCCCATCCGCTTGACCCTGAGCGCCCGCTGGGCGCCGGAGACCCTTCTGGCCGAGACGGTCTTTCAGTTGGAGGTCCTCCCCGTTCGGCTGCCGGAGCAGACCCTGATTCACACCGAATGGTTTCACTGCGACTGTCTGGCGCTCCAATACCGGGTCCCTGTTTTCAGCGAGGAACATTGGCATATTCTGCAAAGCTATATGCAAAACGCGGTGAGATACGGCATCAATATGCTGCTCACCCCGATTTTCACCCCGCCGCTGGATACCGCCGTGGGCGGGGAGCGGCCCACGGTGCAGCTTGTGGAGGTGACGGAGGAGGAGGGCGGCTACCGCTTCGGCTTCGGCCGCCTGAAGCGATACATGGATCTGGCCTGGGAATGCGGCATCCGCTATTTTGAAATCGCCCATCTCTTTACCCAGTGGGGCGCGGAGCACGCCCCCAAAATCGTGGTAAAGGCAAACGGCCGGGAGGAAAAACGGTTCGGCTGGCACACCGACGCCTCCTCTCCCGCCTATGTGGACTTCCTCCGGCAATTTCTGCTCGCCCTGAAGGAGCATCTGCGCCGGGAAAACCGGCTGGATCGCTGCTGGTTCCATATCTCCGACGAGCCGCCCCTGGCGGCCATGGACAGCTACCGCCGGGCCCGCAACAGCATACAAGAGGCCTTGGAGGGCTGCCGTACCATGGATGCCCTGTCGGATATCGCTTTTTACAAGGAGGGATTGGTCCCCCACCCCATTCCATCCAACGACCACGTCGACGCCTTTCTGGCGGAAAAGGTTCCCCATCTCTGGACCTATTACTGCTGCGGGCAGACGACGGAAGTCAGCAACCGGATGATGGCCATGCCCTCCGCCCGTAACCGGATCCTGGGCTGGCAGCTATATCGCCATGGGATCGAGGGCTTTCTCCAGTGGGGCTATAATTTTTGGTTCACCTCTCTTTCCCAACGGTTTATCGATCCCTATGCCGTCACCGACGGCGGCGAAGCCTTCCCCTCCGGCGATGCCTTTATCGTCTACCCCGGCGAGGACGGCCGGCCGGTTCCCTCCATACGCCAGCTCGTCTTCCATGAGGCGCTGCAGGATATGCGGGCGCTGCAACTGCTGGAATCTCGGCTGGGGCGGGAGGCGGCGGAGCAATGGATCGATCAGGCATGTGAAGAGCCGCTGACCTTTCGCCGGTATCCCCGTCATACGGACTGGATTCTGGACACCCGGGAAAAGCTCAACCGTGCGCTCGCCGCCGGGAATCGATAACCCCCGCACATCCATACAAACAGGCCCCCGGAACCCTGCGCCGTTCCGGGGGCCTGAGCTATGTCTGCGTTCAGTCTGCGCCAAAGCGACGCCAGCATCGGAAAAGGCAGAGCCATTGCACATACAGCGTCTCCCGGGGCGTATAGGCCGCGGGCAGACCCGCCAGACGCAGGGCCGTCGCCACCTGCTTTTTCGTCAGATACCGGCCGAACCCGCCGGACCCGGCCTTCATGCACGCGGTGACAAAGCGGGTATACCGCCCTCTTTGCCGCGGCTCGATATCCGGCTCCGGCTTACGCCGCAGATGCAGCAGCACCGTATCCACCGATGGAGCGGGATGAAAATCCTCCCTGCGGAAATGATACGTCACCTCCAGCTCAAACCACGGCTTTATCAGCAGCGAAAGCAGCGTTTCCGATTGTCCTCCCATAAAACGCCGGGCGGCCCCCTTCTCCATCACCAGCCAGGCCTCCTCCGGGGGCCGGGGCGCCTGGGTAATTCTGCGGACGATCTCCGTGGTATGGCTGAAGGGGATATTGGCAAAAATCTTATAGGGGGTCTGCGGCAGCGGCCAGCGCAGGAAATCCGCCCGGATCACCCGTACATTTTTCTGCGTGCGCAGCGACTCCCGCAGCCGCCCGCACAGCCTGTCGTCGATTTCCACCGCCGAAACCAGACCACACCGCCGGCACAGCCGCCGGGTGATATGTCCTTTCCCGGCGCCGATCTCCACGACATGGTCGTCCTTGTTTATATTGGAAAGGCGCAGGAGCCGGTCGATCAGCGCCGGAGAGGTTAGAAAATTCTGGGACACCCACAACGGGGCGGGGGTATTTTTGGGCATAAAAAACACACCTCATGTCTTGCATTCGTTCAAGCAAAGAGGCGCACGGAAGCAAGGGGCCTTCCCCTTTTCCATGCGCCTTATTGGCGGATACGAATCAACATGCGGTGTGGATGCCTCCCTATGGAAGAATATCCATATTCTACCATACCGGGACCCTACTGTCAATCACCGGCGCGGGCTTCCCTCCGCAGGCTTACCAGATTCCGTAATCACGGGCGTAGCGAAGCACCGATTCCCGCCACTTTTCCAGCGTGAACAGCCGATTGACCTCCGCCACATCCAGATACTTCCCCTGCTTCAGCTCCTGTATAATCACCTCAGCGGCAAACAGCTCCACGCACCATCGCTCCTCCCGGCCCTTGAGATCCTCCTCCCAGTCCAAGTTCATCCGGCGGTTGATCCCTTCGATCATCCCCTGATATAGGGTGTTGTTTTTCCCCACAAGGCGGGGAAAGGCGAAAAATCCCTCCATCCCCTGCAGGATGTCCTCCACCCGGATTCTTCCCGCGAAGGTCAAAACAGGCTCCCCGCCCCGCAGCAGGCTGTCCGCGTTGGTCTCCAGAACCTCCGCCAGATCCAGGAGAAGCCCCGTGTCGGGCAGGCATTCCCCCCGCTCCCATTTGCTGACGGCCTGGCCGGAGAGCCGCAGACGCTCTCCCAGCTCGTTCTGCGTCATTCCCTTCGCCTTTCGCAATCCGGCGATATACGCGCCTACCTTTATCGGCTCCGGCTGCATATTCATCCTTCCTTTCTCTATACTAGACAGTTATGGCGGTGCATCAATGGATCCGTCCCTTTCATTGTAAAGGAGACTCCCGCATTTTACAATGACGCGCGGCGCTTCTTTCAGGGGAAGGGACGAAACCCGGCGTTGAGCGGCCTTCCCGCCGCTTCGGCGGAGCAGCCGGGCCATATTCCGTGGGTTTGCCCTCTCCGTCTCTTGACAAGCGGCAAAAAACGGTTACTATTAAGAGTGACAAGATTGTCAAAAAAGCGACAAGGAACAGGAGGACGTCGTATGCTGACGTTGGAAAATATTGTCTGGCAGCTACCGGACGGTGAAAAAATACTCAATGGAGTGAACCTGACCGTATCCGGCGGCCGGATGACGGTGGTGACCGGCCCTAACGGCGGCGGCAAAACCTCCCTGGCCAAGATTATCGCCGGTCTGGAAAAGCCCACCTCCGGCCGCCTGCTGCTGGACGGGGAGGATATCGTCGGCCTGGACGTGACCCAGCGGGCCAAGCTGGGAATCGGCTACGCCTTTCAGCAGCCCGTGCGCTTTAAGGGGCTGACCGTGCGGGATCTGCTGGAGCTGGCATCGGGAAATGAGCTGGGGGAGGAACGCCTGTGCCACCTGCTGGGGCAGGTGGGGCTGTGCGCCCGGGAATATGCGGACCGGGAGATCAGCGCCTCCCTCTCCGGCGGGGAGATCAAACGGGTGGAAATCGCCTCCGTTCTCGCCAGGGGCGCCCGCATCTCCATCTTCGACGAACCGGAGGCGGGCATCGACCTGTGGAGCTTTACCGGATTGATCGAAGTGTTTCAGGAAATGAAAAGCCGGCTTACCGGCGCGCTGCTGATCATCTCCCATCAGGAGCGGATCCTGGAAATCGCGGACGATATCGTGGTGGTGGCGGACGGCGCCGTCCGCCAGGCCGGCCCCCGGGAGGATGTCCTTCCGGCGCTGCTGGCGGGGGAAAAGGCCGGCCGCTGCCCTCTGGGGAAAGGAGATGCGTTGGTATGAACAAGGTGACGGAAAAGCTGCTGCAGATGGTTTCCGACTGGAAAGGCGCTTTCGACGGCGCCTACAACATCCGGGAGGACGGGGAGTGCGCCGGCCGTGTCTCCTCTAAAAATATTCAGATCGATTCCAAGAGCGACGGCCCCGGGCTGGTCATCCATATCGAGCCGGAGACAAAGGGGGAAACCGTCTATATCCCCGCCTGCGTCACCCACAGCAATGTGGACGACCTGGTTTACAACGATTTCTATGTGGGCGCGGGCGCGGATGTGGTAATCGTGGCGGGCTGCGGCGTCCACGCCGATGGAGAGGAGGACGCCCGGCACAACGGGATTCACCGCTTTTTTCTGGAAAAGGGGGCCCGGGTGCTGTACAAGGAAAAACACGTGGGTCTCGGCGAGGGCAAGGGCCTGCGGCGGATCGATCCGGTGACCGATGTGGTGCTGGCGGAGGATTCCACCCTGGAGATGGATACCGTCCAGCTCGGCGGGGTGGACCGCACCATGCGCAAAACCAGCGCCGTGCTGGCCGCCCGGGCCAAGCTGATCATCCGGGAAAGCCTGCTCACCGAGGGCGATCAGACCGCCAGGACTGACTTCGAGGTGTCTCTGGACGGGGAGGATTCCGGGGTGAACCTGATCTCCCGCTCGGTGGCCAAGGGCTCCTCCCGCCAAAGCTATCGCTCCTGCATCCGGGGGAACAACCGCTGCACCGGCCATTCGGAATGCGACGCCATCCTGGTGGACGGCGGCACGGTCAGCGCCGCGCCGGAGCTGTTTGCCGGCCATGTGGACGCCGCCCTCATCCACGAGGCCGCCATCGGCAAGATCGCCGGGGAGCAGATCCTCAAGCTGCGCACCCTGGGCCTGACCGAGGAGGAAGCGGAGGAAAAGATCATCCAGGGATTTCTGCGGGGATAAACCGCCGTTCTCCCTTCAATACCGCCCGCCGGGCGGCATGAGCGGGTTCCAAAGCGCCTGTCGTCGGCAGGGGGACGGGAAAATTCTCCACTTACAGCTCTTGTCCCGCCGTCCCCCGTGGAGCGGGAACCTGTATTCCGGATTCCCTGCGGAGCCTTGCCCCGCTTATGCAGACGAGTGGGCTGTGACAAGATCCTTCACCGATACAGCGGGCGGTTTGCGCAACAAAGCCCAAGAAGGCGGCATCCCCTGAAAAGGGATGCCGCCTTCTTGTGGAAAGCGTATCGAAAAACGGGTTGCCAGGGGCAAATATGCAATGGAGGGTTTCTGTTGCGGCGTGTTAGGCCGCGCCGGCCCCTCAGTGAGAGTTCGCCCCTCCCGCGCACTGTTGGTTACTGTCGGTTTAGGATGTTGGCGTCCTGCGGAATGCGGCAGGGGCTTGGCCCTCCCCCTTTGGGAAAAGACAGGTGAAAACTTTTTGTACAATAGTTTTCACGGAATGACTTTTCCATCAGCTTTCCTGGATTATTCTCTCTTATCGGCCACCGTCCGCCATCGTCTGCAGCGGACATTCCAACTGGCAGTCACAGGGCTCCTTCTCCACATGGGACTGGTTGTATTCCCGCGCTTCCACGCAGCCCATGGCGCGATAGAATGCCTGGCTTTCCACCGCCGAATGACCGGATATATACAGCTTCGCCGCTCCCCTTTCTCTGGCCCAGTCCATGGCCGAGCGGAACAGCGTGCGGCCGATCCCCTTCCCCCGCATATCCTCCGATACATGCAGGCTGGACAAATCGAGATATTCCCGATTGCTCCCAAAGAGGCCGGACTCCACGGAAACGAAGCCCTTGAGTTCCTCGTGTACGAACGCGCCCATCACCAGGCCGCCGGTTTCGACGGTATTATGCAGGCAGCGGACCAGCTCCGCGTAGTCCTCCTCCGTCCAGTCGTCGATAAAAGCCACATCCTGCACGCACCACGCCCCGCCGGCCTTCCGCCAGCATTTGGTCACCTTTTGCCGTCGGATAAAGTGCCGGAACAGCGCCCGGTTGATTTCTTCCCCTGACAGCACCTTGTAAAAGAGCATCCTCTTCCTCCTTCTTTCCCGTCGTGTTTCACCAGCCAAAGTCCTGGAACCCCGGTGGAAAACGGTGGACTCGATTTCCCCGGTTCTCAGGCTTGTAGCCCGTGGTCTCCCTTTTCAGGGGATAGCCGACGGGATCCGGTTTTTCTCCATTGCGCTCAAGCCGCAGGGGAGTGGGGCATACACCCCCATTTGAAAGCCGAGTCCCGGCCCGGAAAGCCCAACGCCGACGACGCAAAACGGATTGCCAAATTCAAAGCGGGGGGAACCGCGGCCGCCATCCCGGCCGATACCGCCGAAGAGCGTTGGGATTCTTGAATCCATCAACGCCCTCGTCCACCACAAAAACGGCAGCCGTGAACCGCCCCTTCCCTGGGAATCCCCTGTTTTCCGGCGACATACCCTCGGCTTTCCCTGCGTATGCCCCTCCCCTTCAGTCTATCCGGATGCCGGCCCGCTGTCAACCATCCTTCTTCCGCCCCCCTCCTTCGACGGCTTCCTGTCTTTTTCTTCCTCCCCATATGCTAGGATGGAGGAAACGGAAAGAGGAGGGATGGATATGAGCCGGGTCAGACGTCGGTTTTCCCGCGGTGCGGCGGCCGCCGTCCTCCTGTCCTTTGCGGTGCTGGCGGGCGCTCTCCTGTGGCTCTCCCCCCTGGGCGCCCAATGGGCGGAGGAAGCGGCGGCCGCCATGTCCCATTTTCGCCAGTATATGCGCCAAACCGGGACGGCTGTCTCCGATGCCGCCTCCTCCCCGCTTCCCTCCGCCACCCGTCCCACGGGAACAGGCTCCACGTCCTCCGCCTCCTCTCCCGCCGGGCCGCTGCCCACCCAAACCGACGAGCCGGAAACAGAAACGGTGACGCTGGCCTGGATCAGCGATACCCAGCTTTATTCCGAGAGCTATCCGGCCGTTTTTGATTCCATGACCGGCTGGCTGGCCGACAATGCGGAAAAGGAGGGGATTCGTTATCTCCTGCACACCGGCGACGTGGTGAACAACCGCAACAGCGACGGCCAATGGGACAACGCCGTCGCCGCCATGAACCGGCTGGAGGGCCGACTGCCTTATCTCATCTCCGCCGGCAACCACGATGTGGGCGCGCCCACCGGAAATTACGACCGCTTTACCACCCGCTTCGGCCGGAAAGAGCCGGAAGGCGGCGGGCTGTGGGAAGGCGGCAAGGGCCAATACGCCCTTTTGGACGCAGGTGGCCTTTCCTTTCTCATCGTGATGATGGGCTACGGTACCGGGGATGAGGGCATCGCCTGGACAAACAGCCTGCTGGCCCAGTATCCCGACCGTTACGCCATCCTGGGAGTACATAGCTATATGCACGAAACCGGCGTCCTCACCACCCTGGGCAAGGGAATCTACCAGCAGATCGTGGTTCCCAACCCCAACGTGCGGCTGGTTGTCTGCGGCCATCATCACGCCGCCGGGCGTAAGGCCACCGAGCTGGACGACGACGGGGACGGCAAGCCCGACCGGACCGTTTACCAGATGCTGGCGGATTATCAGGACGCGGGCCAGGGAGGCGGCGGCTTTATGCGCCTGCTGACCTTCGATAAGGCGGCCAACCGGCTGCGGGTGCGCACCTATTCCCCTTATCTGGACAAAACCTCCTTTTATGAGGATCCGGATATCGATACCTTCGATCTGCCTCTCTTTTGATTTCCGCGTTCAGCTTTGGCGAAATTGCCCATGGCATTTTTCTGGAAAATCTGTTATACTAAGTTTGTTATCAACGTGTAGTTTGCTTTGTGGAACGTAAGTCCAGTTGAAGCAAGCTGCACGTTTTTTACTGGCAGAGATGCCGCGTTCCGGAAAGGAGAGGCTAATATGTTCCAGATAAACGACACGGTGGTGTACGGCGCCCAGGGGGTCTGCCGGATCGAGGAGATCAGCAAGCGGGAGATGGCGGGCAAGGCCATGGAATACTACGTCCTCAAACCGGTGTACGACAGCAATTCCACCCTTTTTGTGCCGGTTTCCAACGACAAGCTCACCGCCAAGATGCGGCGGGTTTCCTCCCCGGAGGAGATCGTCGCCCTCATCAGTTCCATGCCGGGGGAGAATGCGGAGTGGATCGAGAATGAAAACGAGCGAAAGGAGCGGTATAAGGAGGCCATCGCCCGGGGAAATCGCCGGGAACTGATCCAGATCATCAAATCGCTCTACCTCCATCAGCAGAAGCTGCAGGAAAAGGGCAAGCGCCTGCATCTGGCCGACGACCGGATTTTCCGGGAGGCGGAACGGATGCTCTACGACGAGTTTGCCCTGGTGCTCCATATCAAGCGGGAGCAGGTGCTTCCCTTCATCCTCCAGCAGCTTGGGGCGGAGGAAAAGGAGGGGGCCTGATCACAAGGCCGGCGATCATACTCTCTGCCGCGGCGGCGGCATCTGGCGGGTGGAAGGCGGCATGTGCGCCCTGACCCGTCACGATACCGGCTGGGAGAAAGCCCTCCGGATGTTCGGTCGAATGTCCAGGCAGATTACCGCAGTCCCGCCAAGCGGACAGCCGAGCGGAGGGCGGCGAAATCGTCCGGCGGCCCTCCTGAAGCCGGACCGGGCGAACTTTATCCGTGGCCTCCAGACTCCCCCCGACCGGCTCCGGCGGGAGCTATACGAGGAGCCCTGTCTCCATACGAAAAAATCGAATGGATCCGGGTAAACAAAGCCCGTGTATCTCCGGCGGCGGGAAAAGAACCGCCGCCGGGGAAATCGCCTACGGCCAACAGGCGCGGCGCTTCTTTCACGGAGGGATTTCCGCCGTGCTGGGCCTGCCTATGGATCAGGCGGAAGCCTATATCGCCGCCCCTGGAAAGCCCTGGTAATGCGGACGATTTGGCCGATGCCTTGCTCATGCGCCGCGCCCTATAGGGATACGGGCCGTATCCCGCCAAGGATACGGCGCATTGCAGCGGCGGGAGGAGGCCGGTGTGCGAGTCCCGCCCGTGGCTCTCCCCTCGATCCCTCCTCCTGAAACAGCAAGCCGAACAGACCTAGGTCTGTTCGGCTTTTTTCGTCTGCCGCCGGTATTCTCCCGGCGTCATCCCGGTCAGCTTTCGGAAGGACTGGGAGAAATAGGATTGAGATGAGAAGCCGGTAAAGCCCGCCACCTGGGAAATGGAATAATCGGTGGTTTTCAGCAGGCTCCGGCTCTCCTCGATCCGACGGGCGATCAGGTAGTTGATCGGTGAGATGCCGTAATCCTCCGTGAAGGCGTGGGACAGGTAGTATTTGCTCACATGGGCGGCCTCCGCCAACTGATCCAGGGTCAACGGCTCCTGGTACCGCTCGTCAATCAGCCGCTTGACGTGGCTGCTCACCACGCTGGCCCGCCGGGAGGAGGCCACCTCCATCCCGAAATCCGTCAGCCGGATCATCAGGATGATCAGCACCTCCAAAATATCCTGACAGACGGTATCCCGGTACGGCCGATCGGTTTCCGCCTCCCTCAGCAGGGTGCTGAGATAAAACAGGATCCTCTCCCGCTGCTCCCGAAAGCTGAAAACCGAATACCCCTCCGGCGCCGCCGGCTGATGAAAGGAAAAAAACACCCCGTCGATCCCCAGCACGATATATTCCAGCGGCCGGTCGGCCAGGGACAGCTCGGTATGAGGGACGTTGGGGTTGATGATGACCATATCGTTTTCCCTCACCGGGAAGGTGGTATCCTCCACCAAAAAACGACCCTCTCCGTGGAGAACATAAAAGAATTCGGTAAAATAATGGGTGTGCAGCGTGCTGTGCCAGTCGTTTTCATATTTGGCGCTGGTCACATACAGCAGCTTTGCCTCCACCGGCTTTTCCCGGTCATCCGACAACGTATACAGGCGATTGCTCACTCTGTTACCTCCTCCCTGTCAAAATCTTGCTTCCATCCCCTCCGTCTATCCTTCTTCCATAGTATACACGATTTGAAAATAATCGGCAAGTTATCTATTTCTTTTCGTGTATCCGGCGAGGACATGGGTATAATAAGTACCGTATGCGCCATATTTGCTTTTTATAACAGTTATCTATCTAAATTTTGTTAATCAAATAATGTAAATTTATAAAGTTTACCGAAAATGACAATATATATAAAATCTTGCGCAATATAAGCATTGAACGGCCATGCAAAATCGCTATACTGGAATTGTAGACAAAAGCAGATCGTTGTCGGACCACGTTATTGTATACAGTATAAGGAGGAAACGCTATGAAAAAAGCCATTGCTCTCGGTTTGTCATCCGCCCTGATTCTAACCCTGTTCGCCGGCTGCAAGGCCCCGGAGGATACCGGTTCCGGCAGCGGCAGCAAAAAGATCACCCTGAAGGTGGCGGCTCTGGAATCCGCTTACGGCGCCGATATGTGGAAGCAGATCAAGGCCGCTTTCGAAGCGGAAAACGAAGGCGTTACCGTCGAATTGACCATCGACAAGAATCTGGAAGACGTTATCAGCCCGGACATGAAGGCGGGCAACTACCCCGATGTGATACACCTGGCCACCGGCCGACCCCTGGCCCTGACCGAAACCATGACCAAGGACAACGCGCTGCGGGATCTGTCCGCCATCCTGGAGATGACCGTGCCTGGCGAAAACGTCAAGGTGAAGGATAAGATCCTCCCCGGCTTCCTGGACACCTCTCTCACCAAGCCCTATTCCGACGGTAAAACCTATCTCATGCCCATGTTCTACGGCCCCTGCGGTCTGTTCTACAACGCCGGCCTCTTCCAACAAAAGGGCTGGGAGGTTCCCAAGACCTGGGATGAAATGTGGGAGCTGGGCGAGAAGGCCAAGGCGGAGGGGATCGCGCTCTTCACCTATCCCACCACCGGCTACTTCGACGCTTTCTTCTACGGCCTGATGTACTCCATCGGCGGAGACGCTTTCTTCCAGAAGGCCACCCATTACGCCGAGGGAGTGTGGGACAGCGCCGAGGCTACCCAGCTCTTCGACATCGTTTCCAAGCTGGCCTCCTACACCGAGAAAACCACCGTCGCCAACGCCAACAATGAGAGCTATCTGAAAAATCAGCAGCTCATTCTCGACAACAAGGCGCTCTTCATGCCCAACGGCACCTGGGTGGTGGGCGAGATGGTGGACGTTCCCAGAGCGGACGGCTTTGCGTGGGGCTTCGCCCCCATCCCCGCCGTCAAGTCCGGCGGCGACCTGTACTCCTACACCTTCTTTGAGCAGATCTGGAGCCCGAAGGAAGCCAAGAATCCCGAACTGGCGGACAAATTCATCGCCTTCCTGTATTCCGACAAGGCCGCGGATATCTTCCGCTCCAATAAGGACAATCCCGCCATCCAGCCCATCACCGGCATCAGCGACAAGCTGGAAGGGGAGAGCAAAATGATGTACGGCATTTACGACGACGGCACCGTGAAGCCCGCCCTGGGCGCCTTCGCCACCACCGATCCGGTGGAGGGTGTCAGCATGGCCGCTTCCCTGTTCGACACGGTCAACAGCCTGGTCAGCGGCGATAAGACGGTGGCCGACTGGAAAGCGGCGGTCAAGGCCGCCAGCGACAAGCTGCGCGCGGCGCTGAAGTGATCATCCGGCAGAGAAGCTGAACCCGGTATACACCTGCCGTTTCGCGGAGGGACACCCGCTCCGTCCGCGGCCGTAAAGGCGTGAAATAACGGTGGGCGTCCCGACGCCCACCGTTATTTTTCCTGATGATAGGAGAGTGAGCACATGCCAAAACAAAAGGGGCGGGGCCGCTTCATCTTTTTTTGCGTCGCGCCCGCCGTCATCCTGTTTTTCATCTTTATGATCATCCCCACCATACAGGTTTTCTGGATGTCGCTGTATAAATGGGGCGGCTATTCCAGCGAAAAAACCTTTGTGGGTCTGCAGAATTTCAAGACGCTGATGAGCGATGCCCGATTCCTGCAATCCTTTCAGAACACGGTGCTGCTCATTGTGATCGTCACCATCGTCACCATGGCCTTCGCCCTGGTGTTCGCGGGGATCCTGACCCGGGAGCGGTTCCGGGGGCAAGGCTTTTTCCGGGTGATCTTCTATATCCCCAACATCCTCTCGGTGGTGGTTATCGCCGCCATCTTCAATGCGATCTACGATCCCAACAACGGCCTGCTCAACAGCTTCCTCAAGCTGTTCGGCGCGGGGAAGGACCCGGTGCTGTGGCTGGGCGACCAGAAAATCGTCATCTTCAGCATCGCCATCGCTCTGATCTGGCAGGCTATCGGCTATTACATGGTGATGTACATGGCCTCCATGTCCGCCGTGCCGGAAAGCCTGTATGAAAGCGCCGGCCTGGAGGGTGCGGGTAAGGTCCGCCAGTTCTTCCAAATCACCATCCCGCTGATCTGGACCAACATCCGCACCACCCTGACCTTCTTCATCATCAGCAGCATAAACCTCAGCTTCCTGCTAGTGAAGGCCATGACCGGCGGCGGGCCGGACGGCTCGACGGAGGTTTTCCTCAGCTATATGTATTCCCAGGCCTATACCAACTCCTCCTACGGCTACGGCATGGCCATAGGGGTGGTGGTGTTCATCTTCTCCTTCGCGCTGTCGGCCATCGTCAACGCCGTGACCAAGCGCGAGCCGCTGGAATACTGAGAAAGGAGCGTACGCCGGCATGAAAAACAGAAAACCCATGAGCGCCGATACGCTCTACCGCATCTTCATCTTCGTGGCTCTCATCACCTTCGCCATCACCATCATCGTCCCGGTGGGCTGGGTATTCCTGGCCTCCATCAAGGAAAACAGCGAATTCTATCAGAATCCCTGGTCCATGCCCAAGGGCTTCTATTTTCAAAATTTCATCGACGCTTTCAACAAGGCCAACATGGGCGCCTACCTCCTCAATTCGGTGCTGGCCACCGCCATGGGGCTGGCCATCTTGCTGGTGGTGGCGCTGCCCGCGGCCTATGTGCTCTCCCGCTACCGCTTCCGGGGCAGAAAGCTCATCAACGTGGCCTTTATGGGCGGCCTGTTCATCAATGTGAACTATATCGTGGTCCCCATCTTCCTGATGCTGGTGGACGGCAACAAGGGGCTGGGGAGTCTGATGGAGGCCCTGCACGTAGAGGAGGGCTCCCCTCTGTTCAACCTCCTGGACGGCTTCCTGCTCAACAATCTTTTCGTCCTGGCACTGATCTACGCCTCCACCGCCCTGCCCTTCACCATTTATCTTCTGTCCAGCTATTTCCAGACGCTCCCCAAGGCGTATGAGGAGGCGGCCTATGTGGACGGCAGCGGCTATTTCAACACCATGGTAAAAATCATCATCCCCATGGCGAAGCCCAGCATCATCACCGTCATTCTCTTCAACTTCCTGTCCTTCTGGAACGAGTATATCATCGCCATGACCCTGATGACCGGCGATTCCAAAACCCTGCCGGTGGGGCTGATGAACCTGATGAAGGCGCAGAACGCCGCCGCCCAGTACGGGCAGATGTACGCCGGTCTGGTGATCGTCATGCTGCCCACCCTGATCCTCTATATTCTGGTGCAGAAGAAGCTGACCCAGGGCATGACGGTGGGCGGGCTCAAGGGCTGACCGGCCGGGCTCCTGTGTATACGAAAGGAGGAGATATTGTGATGAATTTGCTGCGCGGCATCGCCGCCGCCGTATTTTTCGCCCTCTGTGTGGCTCTGGTAATCATCGGCCAGACCATCCGCAGCCCGATGGGGCTGCTCATCATGCTGCTGGGCCTGGCGGGCCTGCTGGTCATGCTGGGGATCTACAACCGCCGCTATACCCGGGCCGACCGGATCGCCAAAAACGCGGAAAAAACCGCGGAGAAGGCCGCCGGGAAAAAATAAAGCCTCATCCGGTTATGGAGCATCCGGCCGAAAACCATAGCCGGCGGGTAATCTGGAGGCTTGCGCAGGCTGTAAAAGAGTCTGATACCGGCAGGCGCCGCCTGATGCACGAAAAATTTTTCCGGCGCCACTTGCTCCGCAGCCCATTGACGGACAGACCTCGTCCACCGTTTTTGGATAGACAGGTTTTTGTTCGCGGCCCGCTTCGCTCTATGCTGGAACGAAAGCTGACGGGATTCCCTGACAACGAATCAAGGGCCAACGGGAGGCGCCGAAAAGCCCGTCTTCCCGCCGGCTAAGATTGTTATGTCCCATTTTCAGAATTTGACAGTGCTTCTCTTTGGAAAGGGTTGGTCAATCGATGGAGAAAAAGCAAGACAGAAGGACAACGGGACGGGTCACCATCCCCACCGACGTGGACGTGGTGCCACAGACCCTGGAGCTGCTGCGCCGCTGGGGCGCCGACGCTATCCGGGACTGCGACGGCACCGACTATCCGGAGGAGCTCAAGGGCGTGGACGCCAAGGTTTACTCCACCTACTACACCACCCGCAAGGATAACGATTGGGCCCGGGCGAATCCGGACGAGATCCAGCAGATGTACATTATGACCGGCTTCCGCACAGCGGGGGAGGGCCCCCTCTCCATCCGGCTGATGGAGGGGCTGTATCCGGATATGCTCACCCCCAACACCCGGGACGACATCACCCGCTGGTGGGAGGTGGTGGACCGCACCACCGGCAAGGTGATCCCCCCCGACCAGTGGCGGTATGAGGAGGATTCCGGCTGCGTGGTCCTCCCCTCCCCCGAGGCGTATCACGATTACACCGTCAGCTTTCTGGCTTATATCCTCTGGGATCCGGTCCACATGTACAACTATGTCACCAATGGATGGCAGGGCGTGGAGCATCAGATGACCTTCGACGTACGGCAGCCCAAAACCCATGCCTTCACCATGGAACGGCTGCGCCGCTTTCTCAAGGAACACCCTTATGTCAACGTCATCCGCTACACCACCTTCTTCCACCAGTTCACCCTGATCTTCGACGAGCTGGCCCGGGAGAAATATGTGGATTGGTACGGCTATTCCGCCAGCGTCAGCCCCTATATCCTGGAGCAGTTCGAAAAAGAGGCGGGCTATCCCTTTAGGCCGGAATATATC
>CAKTTT010000043.1 GCA_934615635.1 uncultured Eubacteriales bacterium
CATCAACGCCTCCCGGCTCACCACCCGGCCCTTGTTCTCCAACAGCAACTGCAGCATCCGGAACTCGTTGCGGGTCAGCTCAATCCGGCTGTCCCCATATGTCAGGGTGGCATCCCCCAGATTCAGCATTGCCCCACGATGTTCCAGCACCGGAAGTTTTCCCGTCATGTCGTAGGACCGGCGCAGCACCGCCTGGATTTTGGCGGTCATGACGTTCAGATCCACCGGCTTGGCAATAAAGTCGTCTCCGCCCATATTCATCGCCATGACAATGTTCATGTTATCCGAGGCCGAGGAGATGAACACAATGGGAACATGGGAAATTCGGCGGATTTCCGTACACCAATGATACCCATTGAAAAAGGGAAGCATAATATCGATCAGCACCAGATGAGGGGCGAACTCCACAAAGGCGGGCAGAATATTCTGGAAATCCCGGGCGCAGCGCACCTCATAGCCCCAGGCGGCAATCTGCTTTTCCATAGCGCCCGCCATGGAAGGATCGTCCTCTATAATCATAATTTTATACATACCCGCGGCCTCCCTTGGGGGCCCTCTCCCCGTAGCGCAGGGTTTTATAAACCGTCACGCTGATTTCCAGCAGGGTGGTCAGGCAGATAATGGCGATCAGAAGGTTGCTGAACAGCTCCGGATTCCAATGGGTGGACAGCAATTCCTTGAAGTTGCCGGCAGGAAAACGCGCGGCGATTTCCTCCGCGAAATCCGGGTTCCAGAAGGGGAGGATTTTCAAGAGGATCACGGAAAGCAGGATCTGCGCCGCTCCGGCGAAAAGATTGCCCACCATCACCGCCGAGCAGTACCGGCCCATCACCAGCCGAAGGATCTCTTCAGCCAGGCTGAGGGAGAGACTCAGTAACAGAACCGGCAGTAGGACGTTCCATTTTTCCAGATGGAACACGGGGATCATAACGAGGACCTCCCCCTCTCTGAAAAAGGCTGAGAAAAGCTGCGGTGCGAAGATCAGCAGCGCCATGAACAGCACGATAAAAACGATCCCCACCACGGTATCCCCCCGACTGATCAGCGCCTGTTTGGCCGGTAGCGCCGGCAGCATCTCCGGTGTCCAGGCGATCCGGGCCAGCAGATCGATCCGGATCTCGTATCGCTCCAACAAAGCGAACACCAGAGTGACGCCGCCGAAAGCGCCCAGACAAGCCGCCACGCTGTTGAGGGCGCTCTCTGCCGCTATTCCCGCGATCCCCACCGCCATGGATCCCGCGCCGCCATTTCCCAGCTCCAGGACGCCGCGGATTATCGTTGTTACCAGCACCGGAAGCAGGGTGCAAAGCAGGACGATGCGCAGCAACCAGATATAATTGTCATAATAGGCGGGTCCGATCAGGGTATGCGCATCGTTCTGATAGGTTTTCGCCAATAGGGCGGGACTGCCCAGCCGCGTCAATACCCGCTCCATGGAGCTGTCGTCCTCCAGCATATCGCCGATCAGCTCCCGCAACTCCAACGCCACATCCTGCCGCTGCTTTCTGGGCAGACGGCGGGTAACTTCATAGATATACCGGTCCATCCATTCCTGTTCCTGCGTCGTCATCCGGTCATTCCTCCTTCAGCAGTTCTTCCATCCCGGCCGCCATCAGTCTCCACTGGCGTTTAAGTTCTGCATAGATCCCGTCGCCCAGCAGCGTCCGGCGATAGTATTTCCGCGGCTTGGGGCCGCCGGTTTCCCATTCGCTGTACAGCAATCCCTGCTTTTCCAGCCGACGAAGCAGCGGATACAACGTGTTGGGGTCGATGGACACCCTCTTGCTTTCCAGCCCCTGAACCAGGGAATACCCATATCGCGGCTGCGCCAGTTGACTGAGAACACTGAGTACCAGCGTTCCCCGACGCAGCTCCAGCTCCAGGTTCGTCAGCAACTCCTTTTCCTCCATACAGATCACCCCATACGGCCATTATACTGTATGATACACACTATTGTCAATATCACATTATATAGAAAAATCCTGCCGTCGATACAAACGGCAGGACTTTTGAAGGGATTGGCTAGATTTCAGAGAGCCCCCAACCAGACCGGTGAAAACTTAGACAATTATGTCCGCAGCCGAAAGGTCCGGGGCGCCAACCGATAGGCGAAAAGCAGCGCCGCCGCCACATACAGCAGGCAGAAAACCGAAACGCCTATGCCGAAGGTCAGGGTGGAAACCTCCTTGCCGATGGCAAAATAGCAGATGAAATAGGTGATGTAATTGACGATGCCATACAGTGCGCTTTTGGTTTCCATCTGCATATTATAGGGCTGAAGCAGATAATACAGCACCAGCGTATGCACCGAAAAGAAGACCGACATGGCCAGGATGGACACGAACAGCAGCAGATAATTCAGCGGCTGGGCGGTTCCGCCGGAAAGCCACAGCAGCAGCGGCAGCCCCAGGGCGATGACCGAGGCCGGCAGCAGGTTGATGGCGACAATATATTTCAGCCGCTCGGTAAACAGGGCCAGAATCACCTTGGGCTGACGGTAAAACCGGTAGGTCAGCATACTGTGGTCGCAATTGGTGAACATCGCCTGGGTGATGGCCCGCCCCCGGTTGAGAAGATACATGACAAACAGGAAATAGGGCAAAAAGGTCAGCATAAGTCCGTTGATCTGCTCCTTTGCTCCAGGAAGGAACAGGCAGACGGCGACGGAGGCCGCCAGCACCGCCAGCAAAACCACCGTCAGCTTTTTCGCCGATTTGGTCAGCAGCTTGGAATGGCGCTTCATGAACAGCTCGTGGAAATAGGGATAACCAGACTTATGGCTGGTCTGGCTCAGGTCGGTTTCGATCTTCTTCTGATAGGCCTCCATGGCCACCTGGGTGGTGTTCACGGTGTTCATGGCAAAGGCGTTGGCCGTCAGGAGCGTGCGGTAGACCGCACGGTAAGCCGGGAAGCGGAGGACGTAAACCAGCGCGAAAGCCCCGGCAATCACCACCGCCGCCGCCAACGCCCCGAAAACCACGCCGTTCATCGCCCAGCCCAGCGCCGGCAGAGCGTACGCCGCGACCAGCGTCAGAGCCACTCCCGTCCACACCACCGGCGTGGGGAGGTTCTCGCTTCTTACCCGCTCCCCATTCCGACTGGCACGCAGCAGAAGCGCCGTGTACAGCAGCTTCACCCCACAGACGAAAAAGGGCATCAGCAGGCAGGCAAAGACGGACACCCCGCTGAGCAGGCCGAACAGGAGGGTGAAGGGCAGGAAGCCCACCGCCGTCTTGAGCAGAAAATACAGGTAGTTGGAAAGGGTATACGCCCGGGCGTCCATCCGCATGAGGAACATGGCGTAATACTTATCCTTGGTTGGGTTGAAAATGTGGGTGTTCAGCAGCCCGCCGGTAAGGGTGAGGAAAAAGAAGATGTGAACGAAGGCATCCGGCGCGGCGCTTTTCATCCATCCGGCCGCCAGAAAAACCATCAGCAGCAGATACAGCGCCTTGCCCAGAAAAAACGAGCCGATTTCCAGCAGGATACTGATCACGTTGGCAAAGACCTTCAGGCCCGGGCTGGCATAAAGGGAATCGGGCAGCAGCCGCTTGACCAGGGGGATCGACTGGAGAGAATAAAGGATGCTGTTGGTCTTATAGGTGTTCCGCAGCTTAAAAGAGGTGATAAAGGCGTCAATCATGGTCTTCTCCCTTCAGCGCCGCGATGATTTTGTCCTTGAAAGCGATGTTGTCCAGATTCTCCTTTTCGATCTCCTCCAGCACGCCCCCGTTGAGGATGACGATTTCATCGCACAGATCCAGCGCCAGCTCCATGATATGGGTGGAAAAAATGATGATGTGCTCGCTTTTGATGCGGCGCAGTAGCTGCTTCATCTCGTCCGCCACCACCACGTCGAAAGACGTAAGCGGCTCGTCCAGCAACAGCACGCCGGGATTGGCGATGAAATTCACCAGCATCTGCATCTTGTTTTTCATGCCATGAGAATAATCCTTGAGCAGCTTATCCCGATCCTGCGGTTCGATCTTCATAAAGTCAAAGTAGGCGTCGATGCTTCTTTCCTCGGTGATTTTCGAATGATTGATGTCCAGGAAAAATTTGAGGAACTCCCGCCCGGTGAGAAACTCCGGCACCACAGGGGTGGAGAGCACATAGCCGATATCCTCCGCGGCGATGGGTCGCCTCTCCCCCTCCTCCTCGATCCAAAAGGCCCCGCCGTCCGTCTTGATATCCTCGTTGATGCAGTTGAACAGGGTGGTTTTTCCCGCGCCGTTCCGGCCCAGCAGCCCGTAGATTTTGCCGGTTTCAAAGGTGAAGGAGGCGCCGCGCAGCACCTCTTTTTGATTAAAGCTCTTTTTCACTTCCTGTAGCACCAATTTCATGTTGTGACCATTCCTTTCTCGCAGAGGTCCACTCTCTTTCTCCTTGTCTCAACTTGTTAAGATTTTGTCATGACGCTTATTAGTTTACCATATTCCTGTCTGGGAGGCAATCGCCGGGCCGCTCCGTCCGCTCTCACCGGGCCGCGATTCCCCTGCTGCGGGCGTTCTCCTTGGCAAAAATGGAAAACGGCGGGATAATTCCGCCGTTTTCCGTCTCTCTTTATCTCCTTTTATTTTCCGATGCAGAATGATCCGAATACCTTCCGGGCGTTCTTTCTTCCCGCCATCCCGCCGGTCGTCACTTCACCGAGGCTTTGCGGGTCATGATCCATTTCGCCAGGAACAGGAAACCCACCGCCACCGCTGCGTCCACGAGGATGGAGCCCATGCCGAAGGAAACGGCGGTGATGGCCTCCATTCCGTTGGTTCCCATGCCCGCCTCCATCAGGGAGGAAAGGGTGGTTTCAAAGGTCAGCGCCGCCCCCTGCTCTGAAAAACGCAGCCCCAGCGGGATGAAGAAGAGCCCGGCCATTTCCAGCAGGCTGACGAGCATATTCCCCGCAAAGAAAAAGACCACCGCGAAAAGAATGTTGTTCTTAATGAAGGGCCGGGTGTTGGCCAGCGTCACCGCTGCGAATATCTCCCCGATCACCGCCGCCATCTGCACCAGCGCCATAACGATGACATAAACCAGCACCGGCAGAAAGAGATCCCCGAACAGCAGCTTTACCAGCTCCATCAAACTCTCGCCCTCGATCAGATAGAGAAAACCGGCTATCGCGAGAATGGTGCCCGCGCCGCCCACCAGAAGCAGCGCGTAGGCCGTGATGGCTTTGGAGAGGATGAGGCTGCCCTTGCCCACCGGCAGGGTCTGCATAAGGTACCCCTCCGCCCCGTAAAGATTCTTGTGAAAACGCACCACCGCAATGGCCAAGGCCGCGAAAATGACGGAAATCCCCGCGATCATCAGCACCGCCGCCATGCCGCCCAGAAGCTGTTGAACCTTGAGCTGTTTGAAGAGCAATCCCAACAAAAAGGCGCCGGCCATCACCAGATAGAAGATCCCCATAATGGAAAAGCTGGAACGAAAATCGTATTTAAGCAGTTTTCTCAGCATCTGAATACCTCCCGAAAGTAAGCGTCCAGGGATTTCCCGGTGTTCTCCCGGATCGCGTCGGCGCTGTCCGCCGCGATCAGCCGGCCATAGCTCATCATGATCACGTCGTCGAAGATCCGCTCCACGTCGTAGATCAAATGGGTGGACAGCATGACGGTGGAATTTTCGCTGTAGTTATTCAGGATGATATCCAGGATGGAATCCCGGGCCGCCGGATCGATGCCGCTGAGCGGTTCGTCCAGAATGTACAGCTTGGCCGCCCGGGACATCACCAGGATGAGCTGCAGCTTCTCCTGCATCCCCTTGGACATGGATTTCAGCCGCATATTGGCCTCCAGATGAAAGGTTTTCAGCATTTCCCTGGCCTTTTCGGCGTCGAAATCCTTATAAAAGTCGCGGAACATATCCAGGGCGTCCCCCGCTTTCATCCAATCGCTCAGATAGGTTTTCTCCGGCAGATAGGAGAGGATGGATTTGGTATAGATTCCCGGTCTCTGACCGTCGATAAGCGCCTCCCCCGTATAATCGTTGATAAGCCCCGCCAGTATTTTAAACAGGGTGGTTTTGCCGCAGCCGTTGGGGCCCATTACCCCCACGATGCGGCCTCTTCCCACCGTCAGGCTGAGATCCTGCAGCACCGGCCCGCGGTCGTAAGCCTTGTTCAGGTGCCGGATTTCAATTAAGGTTTCCATCTTCCCTCCATATCCTTTCCGAGGCGGACGGAATTTTCTCCCCGCCTCTAACCAGTGTCTTTGCCGCCGTCATCCTTCGCCGGATTCCGGTGCGCTTCGCCGCGCCAGCCGCTCCTGCACCTCGTCGCCGCTGTAGCCGAGCTGCTCCATCTGGATGAGGAAGCGTTGGATCAGCTCATCCGCCATCCGCTCCCGTGTTTCCCGGATCAGCCCGCTGTCGCCGGTGATAAAGCGTCCGGCGGTGCGTTCGCTGAAGAGCAGCCCATCCCGCTCCAGCTCGGACAAGGCGCGCTGCATGGTGTTGGGATTGACGCCGAACGCTATCGCCAGCTCCCGCACGGCGGGGATGCGCTCCCCCGCTTTCCATTCCCCCGATACGATCCGCCGCTTTATCTTTTCCATGATCTGCAGATAAATCGGAATATTGGAATCGTACTGGTTTTCTTCAAACAATCCTCCGCCTCCCTTCATGTATTGTTGTACTAATGATCTAATACAATAATACACCGATTTTTTCATTTGTCAAGAGGATTTGACAAAAAAATAACCGGCGGGGACAAACCCCGCCGGCTGCCGCTTTCCGTGCCTTAGCCCAACAGTTTCTCCAGCTCGGCCGCCATGTCGGCGAACTCCTGCAAAGCGGCCTCCACCGGCTGAGGGGTGGACATATCCACCCCCGCCCGCTTCAGCGTTTCCGCCGGATAATCGCTTCCGCCCGCATGGAGGAAAGCCAGGTAATCCTCCAGCCCTTCCCCGCAGAGAATCCGGCGGGTGATCGCCGCCGCCGCGGAAAAGCCGGTGGCGTATTTGTACACGTAAAACGCGTTGTAGAAATGGGGAATCCGCGCCCATTCCCAATCCATATAGGGATCAATCACCACATCCGGGCCGAAATAGTCCCGCAGCAGCCCATGATAAACCTGACAAAAGCTCTCCGCCGTCAGGGGCTCCCCTTTTTCCGCCATTTCATGGACCTTCAGTTCAAACTCCGCGAACATGGTTTGCCGGTACACCGTTCCTCGGAACTCCTCCAGATACCGGTTGGCCAGCACCGCCTTCTCCCGGCGGCCTTCTTCGGTGGAAGCATCGCAGCCGGCCAGCATCCCCCTAAGCAGGATATTCTCGTTGACGGTGGAGGCGATCTCCGCCAGGAAGATAGGATAATCCTTGAGCATATAGGGCTGAGAATCGGAGTAGAAGGTGTGCAGGCAGTGGCCCGCCTCATGAGCCAGGGTGAACACATCCCCCAGCTCGCCGGTGAAATTCAGCAGCATATAGGGATGGACGCCGTAAATACCGGTGGCATAGGCCCCCGTGGTCTTGCCCGGCGTTTCGAACACATCCACCCAGCCGCCCGCCAGCAGCCGGTCCAGATCCTTCCGGTATTCCTCCCCGAGCGGCGCCAGATGCCGCTTGACCAGCGCGCAGCTTTCCTCATAGGTGTATTCCCGGCGGGGCTGCTCCACAAGGGGAACGAAGCAGTCGTAGATGTGCAGCTCCTCCAGCCCCATCATCCGGCGGCGCAGCTCCAGATACCGGTAGTAGACGGGCAACGCCGCCCGCACGGTGGCGATCAGTCCGGTATAGATCTCTCTGGGCAGCGCATCGGAGAAAAGGGCGGCGTCCAGGCTGTCGGCGTATTTTCGCACCCGGGCGCCGAACACATCCGCCCGCACCTGGCCGGCGTACAGCGCGGCGATGGTATTCCCCATGCCCGCATAGGCTTCGTGCAGCTTGCGGAAGGCCTCCTCCCGGACCCGCCGGTCGTGGCTCTCCCGGAACCGGCCGAACAGGCCGTTGGTGAGGGGAACCGTGTTCCCCTCTTCATCCGTAACCTCCCCCCGCTTCAGGTCCACGCTGTCCAGCATGGAAAAGGCGGCGTCCATGGATTCCAGCGCCGGGGAGGCCATGGCCAGGAGCTGCTCCTCCTTGGCGGAAAGCACATGCTCCCGGCTGCGGACGACCTCCTCCGCCATCCGGCGGAATTCCCGCAGCTCCTCCGCCGCGCCGATACGGCCGCGCAGCTCCTCCGGCTCCATCGCCGTCAGCTCGGGCAACATAAAAGCGGTGTTCTCCTGCACCCGGAAAAGCAGGGTCAGCGCCCCGTCGTGCATCGCCTGAGCGGATGCGGAGCCGTTATCCAGATCCAGCGTCATTTTGGCGTACATATACGCCTTTTCCAGGAGCTCGTTGAGCTGCGCATACAGCCGCAGACATTCCTCCAGCACTCCCGGCTCGGCCAGACGGCCCGCGCAGGCGGCCACCTCGCCCAGCTTTGTCTCCACATCGCCCAGCGCCCGCTCATAAGCCGCTTTGTCCGGGAAAATATCCTCCATCCGCCACTTATACGCCGCCGGAATCGCGGTGCGATCCGCGGTATCGAAATCCAGCTTCATGATTTCTCCTCCTTCTACAGCCTGCATGATATCCTGCGCGCCGCGATCCCCTTCCGGCGCTTTACTCCATTTCCAATCGTATGCCCTTGGCCGCCAGATTATCCACACATTCCCGCAGATACCTGTCGTCGTGCTCCGGATAAATTGGGGTTCGTCCCTCCAGAAGGCGGAGAAGCCCCGCGTCTGGCCGAAAGCCGGGACAAACCCTTCCGCGATAGCCGGGGAGCCGCCAGGCGGGCTCCACCCGGTAGCCCCGGCGATCCATCTCCCTTATCACCCGATAGTGGTAAGCGGCCAGATATTCCCGGGGATGGACGAATACGTAATCCACCACCGCGTGTTTTCTGCCCCAGGAGCCACCCCGCAGGGCGCAGCACTCCCGGTGCTGTCCCAGCAACTGCGCCCGAGGCAGCAGCGGAAGCAGCGACTCATGCCACAGACGCACAACACCCCTTCTTTCCGACGGTTTCGTCTGTAGTATGGCCGATTCCTTTCCCTTTACCCCTGCTTTTCCCGCTTTATCCGCGTTCCTTCCGCAGCCTGCCCAGATGCGTCAGCAGCTTGCCGTACAGCGGCTGCATCCCCTTCTCCGTGGCCCAGCGGGTAAGCTGCTCCGCCAGCACCCACCGGGCGCCCCGGTTCTCCTCCTCGTTTCCCCTGGGCGGCCGGGCATCACCGGTGACCAGCAGATAGCCCACCGAGAGATGCAGATGAGCCGACACATACCGTCCTCTCTTGATATGTCCCTCCACCGGCAGAATATCCAGGGTGGCGATCTCCCCAGTCAGGGGCGCCATATCCGTCAGGCCGGTCTCCTCCTCCGCCTCCCGCAGCGCCACACGCAGCAGGTCGGCATCCCCGTCGGCGTGCCCGCCGGTCCAGGTCCAGGCGTCGTAGATCCGGTGATAGATCAGCAGGACCCGATCTAACTCCGGGCTTACCACCAAACCGGAGCCGGTGAAATGCGCCGCCCGGCTCTCCCGGGTGAACACCTTTTCCGGGCAGGCCTCCAGCCATTCCAGCATTAGCGCCCGATCCGCCTCTTCCTGCTCGCAGGCCGGTGCATACGCCCGCAATTTGTCATACAATTCCTTCATACCACAAACCCACCGTTCACGCCCAGCACCTGGCCGGTGATGAAATCCGCCGCCGGAGACGCTAAAAACGCGATGGCGGCGGCCACCTCCTCCGGCGTCCCCAGCCTGCCGAGGGGCGTTTCCTCCATCAGTTCCCGCCGGGCGGATTCCTCCAGCCCGGCGTTCATATCCGTATCGATAGCGCCGGGCGCCACGCAGTTGACCTGGATGTGGGAGGGCCCCACCTCCTTGGCCAGCGCCTTGGTCATGCCGATCAGCGCGGCCTTGGCGGTGGAGTAATGCACCTCACAGGAGGCGCCCACCTGCCCCCACATGGAGGAAACCAGGATGATCTTGCCCGCCTTGGCCCGGACCATATCCGGCAGCAGGTGACGGATACAATGGTAGGCCCCGCCTACATGCACCGCCATCATCCTTTCCCATTCCTCCGGCGTGATATCGGTAAACAGCCGCTGGGCGGCGATGCCGGCGCTGCAGACCAGCACATCCATGGGGCCGAAGGCGCGTCTGCCCGCCTCCGCCATACCCCACACCTCTTCGTCGTCCGCCACATCCGCCCGGCAGAGCAGCACCTGCGTGCCGTAGCCTTCCCGCAGCTCCCTTTCCAGCAGCCGGGCCTCCTCCTCCGCGCTCCGATAATTCAG
Source organism: uncultured Eubacteriales bacterium (assembly GCA_934615635.1). GTDB lineage: Bacteria > Bacillota > Clostridia > Oscillospirales > Acutalibacteraceae > CAKTXU01. The sequence continues at coordinate 10,290 of CAKTTT010000043.1, forward strand.
CACCAGACGGTAGCCCCGCCGGGCGAATTCCATCGCCGCCGCCCTCCCGATTCCCCGGGAGGCGCCGGTGATCAGCGCCGTTTTCCGCTCCGTCATCGCCTCTCCTCCTTACAGCGACAGCTCCACGCTTTTTCCGCCCATCTGATAGGGCAGGCAGGCCACGCCCGCCATCTGAAACATACTTTTGGAGGCGGTAACCGCATCGGTTTCCGCGTATTTGTCCGACAAGTACACCACCTTGCGGATTCCCGCCTGGATGATGGCTTTGGCGCACTCGTTACAAGGGAACAAGGTGGAATACAAGGTCGCGCCCCGCAGCGTCGGGCCGGCGTGATTCAGGATGGCGTTCAGCTCGGCGTGGCAGACAAAAAGATACTTGGTCTTCAGAGGCTCCCCTTCCCGCTCCCAGGGCATCACATCGTCGCTGCAGCCGGCGGGCATACCGTTATACCCCACGGACAAAATCTTATTATCCGCACCGACGATGCAGGCCCCCACCTGCGTGCCGGGATCCTTGCTCCGCTGGGCGGAAAGCAGGGCGATGCCCATGAAATACTCATCCCAGGACAAATACTCCGCGCGTTTCATCTAATCGCTTCCTCTCTCTTGTTTATCCGCTTTTTTCCCGCAGCAGAACGGGAAGCAGCCGGGTATAGATTCGAAAGGCCGAGGGCAGCGCGCAGGTTTCCGCCAGCTCCGCGGCGGAGACCCAACGGCAGTTCGGCGGCGTCCGTCCAGCCTCCCCCTCCAGCCGGTAACCGCCCATCCGCCATTCGATATGGGTAAAAATATGCTTTCCTTCCGGCAGCTCAAAAATTTGCTCAGGCTGGAACCCCCGAAGCCCCGCCTCCTGCGCCGCCGCTTGCGGGGACAGCCGCCCCTCCACGTTGGGCAGCTCCCACAGGCCCGCCAGCAGCCCGGAGCCGGATCGCTTGTGCAGCAGCACCCGGCGTTCTCCCCCCAGCATCGCCAGCAGCACCAGAACCGTCCTCTCCTCAACCGTCCTGGCCTTTTTCGGGGAACGGATCGGATAGTCCCGCTCTCTGCCAAGGGAATGAGCTTTACAGACATTTCTCAAGGGACACTCCCCGCATTTTGGCTGGGTGTTGGGGAGACAAAGGGTTTCCCCCAATTCCATCACCGCCTGATTGAAGGCCCCGGGCTGATCGCGGGGAATCATCTCCCGGGCGATAGCGGTAAACGCCTTCTTAGCGGCCGGGCGAAGCACATCGGTATCGATGGCCAACAAACGCGCCAGCACCCGCATGACATTGCCGTCCACCGCCGGGACGGGAAGACCAAAGGCGATGGACGCCACCGCTCCGGCGGTATACTCTCCGATGCCGGGCAAGGCCAGCAGCTCCTCGTAGGACGCAGGTAAAGCCCCTCCCCTTTCCATCAGGATTCTCGCCGCTTTCTGCAGGTTCCGGGCACGGCTATAATACCCCAGTCCCTCCCACAGCTTCAGCACCCTGTCCTCCGGCGCCTGCGCCAGCTCCTTCACCGTGGGGAAAGCGGCCATGAACCGCTCGAAATAGGGCAGCACCGCCTCGATCCGGGTCTGCTGCAGCATGATTTCCGACACCCACACCCGATAGGGCGTGGGGTTCTCCCGCCAGGGAAGGGGGCGGGTATGCCGCCGGTACCAATCCAGCAGCGGCTGTGTGATATGCCGATAATCGGTTATGGGGGATCATCCTCTCTCGTCCAAAATCGATCTTCCGGCCTTGGTCAGCTCCGCCATACCACGGTTTATGACAGCCGTGTCAAACAGGAATCCTTCTCGTTCCTTCCCCTCCCCCACCAGCTCCTGCAGCATGGCGAAGAGGCTGCTGGCTGGGTACGGCGCGTAATCCGCCGCCACCGTGACAAACAGACCATACCGCAGCCGCAGGCAGCCCTTTTGCTCCAGATTTTTCAGCAGCGCGGCGCGGGCCTTGACCTCCTCCATCGTCTCCCGGCCGGTTTCCATATGAACCTCCCGCAAAGCGACGGAGCGCAGCGACGGCTCCCGGGAGCTGCGCAGTTCAAAGCATACCACCGGATAACGCCGGCCGTCTCCGATTTCCCGCAGCAGCGCCTTTTCCGCCGCTGTGATTTCCTGTTCCATAGCCTTCTCCCGTCTCTACCGTTCCTAATCTGTCATAAGAAGAAATCCATCGGCGCACCGATGGATTTCCCTATCCTGTTTATTTGGTGCCGAAAATCCGATCCCCCGCGTCGCCGAGGCCGGGCACGATATAGCCGTGATCGTTGAGGTGCTCATCCAGGGAAGCACAGTAGACCTGCACGTCCGGGTGAGCCTCGGTCAGCGCCTTCAGCCCCTCCGGCGCGGCGATGATGCACATGAATTTGATGTTCTTGGGATGCCGGGACTTGATCTGCGCGATGGCGTCCACCGCCGAGCCGCCGGTGGCCAGCATGGGATCCAGCACGATGACCTCCCGCTCCTGAATGTCGCCGGGCAGCTTGCAGTAATATTCCACCGGCTTGAGCGTTTCCGGATCGCGGTAAAGGCCGATGTGCCCCACGCGGGCGGCCGGAACCAGCTCAATAGCGCCGTCCACCATGCCCAGGCCCGCCCGGAGGATGGGAACAAACGCCAGCTTGCGTCCGGCAATCACCTTGGATTTGGTGATGGTGATGGGGGTCTCCACCTCCACCTCGCACAAGGGGAGGTCGCGGGTGGCCTCATAGCACAGCAGCTCCGTGATCTCCTGGATCAGCTCCCGGAACTCCTTGGAGCCGGTGTTTTTGTCCCGCAGCAGGGTGACCTTGTGCTGGATCAGCGGATGATCGGCAATAAAGGGTTGAATTGACATGGGTAAGCCTCCAATTTTCATGCCGCTCAGCGACAAAATTTACCATTCTCCTCAGGCCGCTGCGCGGACTGCCGCCTGCGCAGCTCTCTTTCCGCCTGGGGCAGCCGCAGATAAACCGGCTGCAGCTCCGCGGCCTTCGTCACCCGGCCCTCCCGCAGAAGAAGGGCCGCTTCCGCCGCCACCCCCGCCGCCTGCTGATACAGCAGGTGGGGCGGCGCCAACCTGAGAGTGCCGACGGAATCTTTTAGGGTATTATAGCACAGATTCGCGCCGTCTCCAACCATTATGACCGATTTCTTTACAGAAATCAACCGATTTTTCAATTCTTCGATGGAAATCGCCTCATCCGGCGTCTGCCGAGTGACCACGCCGTCCCGGCACTCGAAAAGCGCCGTATAGACCTGCTGGCAGCGGGCATCCATGACCGGGCATACCAGTCCCTCCAAAGGCAGTCCCTCCAGGTTTCTCGCCATAGCCGCCAGCGTAGACACGGCCGCGCAGGGCTTATCGCCAGGAAAGGCCATTCCCTTGACGGCCGCCATTCCAATACGCAATCCCGTGAAGGAACCCGGACCGGCGGAAACCGCCAGCAGATCCATCTCCTCCAGCGTCAGCGCCGCTCCCCGCAGCATGGACTCCACCATGGGCAGCAGGGTTTGGCTATGAGTGAGCCGCGTGTTCTGGAACGCCGAGGCCAGCAGCCGTCCCTCCTCCGCCACGGCACAGGAGGCCGGGCCTGCCGATGTATCAATGGCCAGTATCTTCATGATAAGACGATGTTCCTTTCCTCTGCGGCTACTCTCTACTCTTCATCCGTCGATATGGTGATCCGCCGCCGGTTTTCGTCCAGCCGCTCCAGCTCCACCCGGATGGTCCCTGGCGGAAGGGCCGCCTCGATGTTTTCGCTCCATTCCACCGCCAGAATGCCGCCCGCCTCCAGATAATCGAAAAAGCCGGTGGTATACAGATCCTCCCAGCCGCTGATGCGGTACATGTCGAAATGGATCAGCGGTGGAGAGCCGCCGTAATCGTGCACCAGGGCGAAGGTGGGGCTGGAAACCTCCGCCTGTATGCCCAGTCCCGCCGCCAGCCCCCGCACAAAAGCCGTTTTGCCCATGCCCAGGCCGCCGTAAAGCGCCACGACGCTCCCCGGACGCAAATGGGCCGCCAAGGCGGCGCCCGCCGCTTCCGTTTCCGCGGCGCTGTTGGTCATCAGCCGCTGCAAGTCCTCCAGCCCCCCTTTCACGCGGGACAAGCCCGCCACAATTCTTAAGTATAGCATAAATTTGCAGAAGAATAAAGACAAAATCTTGATTCCACCGCCGGGAAACGGTATAATGGATTCAGGCGGCAGGGATCGGCATATTCCCGCCGCCAAATGTTCATACTACTCTATTGCCCGATATATCTCACCCGGGCGGCCGGAAAGGGCGGACAGGAGGTGCCGGTTGAGCTTTCTTCGTAAAATCAAAAACGCGGTGTTCCAATATTTCCGCTTCACCAACCGGGCGCTGCTGCTGCTGTGCATACTGGCCTCCGTCTATGGCGTGGTGCTGGTG
>CAKTTT010000044.1 GCA_934615635.1 uncultured Eubacteriales bacterium
CCGGCTGGTGGAGGTATGCAAGCTCACCGCCTCCAAATACACCCGGTCCAAGGTGCGCAAGTCCCTGCCGGCGGAATTCGAATACATCATCGACGAGCTGCTGCACACCGACTATGACGAGGGAAACAAGCAGGGGTATTATCAGCACATCATTTCCACCATTATCGAGGTGCGGCGGGCGGATGAATTTATCGTCGCCCTGGCCACCCTGATCAAGCGGCTGGCGGTGGACCGGCTGCACATCGTGGGCGATATTTACGACCGGGGACCCCGGGCGGATCAGATTCTGGATCTGCTGATGACCCACCACAGCGTGGACATCCAGTGGGGCAACCACGACATCCTCTGGATGGGCGCGGCGGCGGGCAGCGAGGCTTGCATCGCCTGCGTGCTGAATCTGGCGCTGCAGTACAACACCCTGGACATTGTGGAAAACGGCTACGGCATCAGCCTGCGGGATATGATCGCCTTCGCCCAGGAAACCTATAAGGACTGCACCTGGTTCATGCCCCGGAACCCGGACGACAAGTGGTACCTTAAAAGCAGCATGGACACCCTCTCCAAGGTTCACAAGGCGGTGGCGGTGATCCAGTTCAAGCTGGAGGGCCAGCTCATCGCCCGGCATCCGGAATACCGGATGGATCACCGGCGGCTGCTGGATAAAATCGATTACCGGGAGCGCACCGTGACCATTGACGGCGGCGTGTATCCCCTCAACGACTGCGATTTCCCCACGGTGGATCCCGCCGATCCCTACGTTCTCACCGGCGCGGAGGCGGAGCTGGTGGCCTCCCTGCGGCTCTCCTTCCGGAGAAGCGAGCGGCTGCAGCGGCATGTCCGGTTCCTGTACAGCAATGGCAGCCTGTACAAATGCTGCAACCAGAACCTGCTCTTCCACGGCTGCATCCCCATGGAGGAGGACGGCTCCTTCGCCTCCTTCGATACGGGAGAGGGGCTGGTATCCGGCCGGGCGTTCATGGATTACGCGGACGCCGCCGCCCGCAAGGCCTATTACAGCCCCCGGAACGATCGGCAGCGGTATGAGGACTTCATGTGGTACCTTTGGTGCGGCAGCGTCTCCCCCCTCTTCGGCCGGGACCGGATCACCACTTTCGAACGCTATTTTGTCTCCGACCGTTCCACCTGGACGGAAAACAAAAACGCCTATTACCGGCAGGTGGCGCAGCCGGATGCCTGCCGGCGCATCCTGACCGAGTTCGGCCTGGATCCCGCGGTTTCCCACATCGTCAACGGCCATGTGCCGGTGCGTACCACCAAGGGGGAAAGCCCCGTCCGGGGCGGCGGGCGGCTGCTGGTCATCGACGGCGGCTTCTGCAAAGCCTACCACGAAACCACCGGCATTGCCGGATACACCCTGATCTACAGCTCCCAGGGACTCAAGCTGGTATCCCACGAAGCCTTCGCCGGCCGTCAGGCCGCCATCGAGGAAAACACGGATATTCTCTCCACCACCGCCCTGTTCGAGCCCTCCCGCAGCCGCCTGCTGGTGCGGGACACCGATGTGGGGCGGGAGCTGCAGGCTTCCATCGCCAGCCTGACGGATCTGCTCACCGCTTATCGCCAGGGCTGGATCACCCCCCGCTGAGAGAAACGCCTCGAGTCAAACCCGCCAGCGAAACCGGAGGCATGAGTAGGCCCTGAAAGGTTCAGGTACCGGCAAGCATCTCCAGACGCACGGAAAAGGTCGTCCCCCGCGCCACCTGCCCTACCGCCCGTTCACGGGCAGACCTCGTCTACCGTTCGTTTCTCGGCCATGGGGTTGTTTATCGCGACGCGCTTCGCTCCCTGCCGGAAGCGAAAGCGGACGGGGCGCCTTCTCCGACAGAAGCACTGCTTTCCCTAACGACAAAAACAGACCTCCGCGGGATGAAATCCGCGGAGGTCTGTTTTATTGCCGCCTCCCTCGGCTGGAGCGGTGGAGGCAGCCGGTAAAGAGCTTTTATCGCCTCAAGCAGCGAGGGAAGTGAGCCGCTAACAGGAGATTTTCAACTGCAGAAAGCCTTCGTCAGAACAGGGAAGGCCCGTTTATTAACTGCGGGGTAAGGGAGACAAGCGCCATACGTTCCCGTGCGTCTCGAGACGCTTGCCGCCAACCGGCCTTGATAGGGCCGACGCAACCGCCGGCTAATCCGGCGGTTTGGGCTGCCGCGTCCCCCGACCGAACCCGACTGGGCAGCCCGCCAGCTTCAGCGCGGGCATCCCATGCGGCCGCCGATGATCGTCAGCCCTCCAACCAGACAAAGCAATCGTTGCGCTGAAACCGGCATATAAGGGGGACATCTTGATCCACGTCCCGGTTATACGCCGCTCCGCCGGCGGACATGGCTCAGGAGGATACCGCCGGCGACCCGGCGCTCCTCCTTTTCCGGCTTTCCCAGAAAAAATACCCCAGACAGATCACCAGGGACACGGCGGTGGCGATGGGCGCGGCAAAACCGATGGGATACAAGGAGCCGCCCGGCAGCCGGCTCAAAACAAAGGACAGCGGGATCCGCACCGCGAAGGTGGCGATCAGGCTGTGAACCAGTGAGATAACCGCCCGGCCGCAGCCGCTGAAATAGGCGTTCATGCAAAAAACCACCGCCACCACCACGCAGTCGATGGAATAGGAGCGGAGATAATCCGCCGCAGCCCCGATCACCGCCGCCTCGTTGGTGAACAGACGGGTCAGGGTGGCGGGGAAAAACTGCGCGTAAAGGCAGAACAAACCGCCGAAAAGCAGCGACCAGGCGATGCCGCACCCCAGCACCCGCACTGCCCGGTCCCGGCGGCCGGCTCCTATATTCTGAGCGGTCATGGCGGCCACGGCGGAGGAAAAGGCGGTCAGCGGCAGGAAAGCGAAAACCAGCAGCTTTTCCACCACCCCCACAGCGGCGGAGGCCACCAGGCCCATGGCATTGATGACGGCGGTGATAATCAGGAAGGAGATGTTGACCAAGGCATCCTGAAGGGCCAGGGGGAAGCCTACCTTCAAAATGGCGGCCATCTCCCTTTTCCCCGGCCGCCAGGGGGAGGCCCCCTCCTTCCGGAAAGAAAAAGGCAGACCGCGCCGGACCAGATAGAGCAACGCGGTGACAAAGCTCACCGCCTGGGCGGCCACCGTCGCCGCGGCTGCGCCCGCAGCGCCCCAGCCGAGGGCGCCGGTCAGCAGAAAATCCAGAGCGATATTGATTCCACAGGCCAGAGCGACGAAATAGAGCGGCGTCCGGGAGTCCCCCAGCCCCCGGAAGATTCCTCCCACCGCATTGTAGCCGATGATGAAGGGAATCCCGCAGGAACAGATCAGCAGATACCCGCGGGTGTCCTCCACCGCTTGGGCGGGCGTGTCCAGCAGCGCCACCGCGCCGTCGGTAAGTAGCAGCATAAGCGGGGTGAGCACCAACGCCGCCGCCGTGAACAGGACGCCCATCGTTCCCACCGCCCGGGCGGCACCGGGATCATCCCCCTCCCCTACCCTTTGGCCGATCAGCACCGTGCCGCCCATGGACAGCCCCAGAATCACGCCGGTCAAGGTCTGCATGATTTGGCTGCCGATGGATACACCGGATACCGCCGCCGCATCGGCGAATCGCCCCACCACGAACAGGTCCGCCGCGCCATACAGCGCCTGCAGCAGGCTTGCCAGCAGAAAAGGGCCTGCGAACTTCAGCAGCGTAACGCCTACCTGGCCCTGCGCTAGATTTTGCCGCATAAAACGATGCCTCCCATGAAAAAAGCCGGATAAGAAAACGGGGAATCCCCGTCATCTTATCCAGCATAACAGCGCCGGGACCATATTGGCCCGGGCCGCATACCCTCCGATGATCCTACTCAGTATAGCGCGGAGGGGATGAAATGTCAATGGCCGACCAGCTCTGTCTCTTTTCCCGTTTCAGTTTCGGTTTCCTCTTCCGCCTCACGCGCCTTCTCCGGCTCACCCGACGCTTCCGCGGCATCTGCGGCGATGGGAGTCGCCGCCATCGTCTGTTCCGGGGTCTGCTCCGGCATGGGCGCGGGGGGCCAGGGATCGTTCTCCAACGGCATAGGCGCCGGGGCGAACGCCTCCGGCGGCAGCTTCCGCAGCTTGACATAAGCGGCCACGCCCGCAATCATATAATACAGCAGCCACGCATGAAAGGCCAGATCCAGGATGTCCGAAATCTCAAAGCCGTAAAGGAAGATCAGTCCCACATAGGCCAGACAATCCAGCGAGACGAACACCAGCGTGGGGACCAACCATCCGACGTTCTTCTTGGACATAAAGAAAAACAGCATATACAGCCCCAGAATGACCGCCGCCACAATGCCCAGCATAGCCAGCAGGCTGGGATTTTTCTCTATGTAGTAGGTCAAGCCATCCTCCCCTACATAAAATTCATCGGGCATATACCCGCCGAAGAGCATCCCGTTGAGAACGAAGCGGTAGGGTACCACCAAGGAAAAGAGAAAATATCTGGTGGACTTGGAAGCCAGCAGCACAATGTTGATCAGGGTAAATGCCACCGCCAGCAGCAGGTTGCTCCGGCAGACCCGGACCTTGTTCTGCAGATCGTTTACATAGGGAGAGGCCGATGGGTTCGCGTTCATAAAAATCCTCCTCAAAATTTTTATAGTCCGCAGAGAAGCCGCTTTTCAAATCGCCTTTCCCATTCCCCCTCTCGTCCGGCAGGGCCGGGAGATGATCGGAAGCCGCCGGCTTTCCCGTCATGGGGGCCGGGGCGCCCGTCGATAGGGCCGCAAAGGAGGAATCACGCGCCGCTGGCCGCCTTCGGCCGCATCCGCACGCTTCCTCACCATACACAAGCCGGGACCGCACACCCCTGTGCCGCAAAGCCGTGCCGTCCCCCTTGAAGGATCACACGTTGAACCGGAAGAGAACCACGTCTCCGTCCGCCATCACATATTCCTTCCCCTCGGAGCGCACCAGTCCTTTTTCCTTGGCCGCGGTCATGGAGCCGCAGGCGATCAAATCGTCATAGGCCACCACCTCTGCCCGGATGAAGCCCCGTTCGAAATCGGTGTGGATCTTCCCCGCCGCCTGAGGCGCCCTGGTGCCCCGGGCGATGGTCCAGGCCCGCACCTCCGTCGGCCCGGCGGTGAGATAGGAAATCAGCCCCAGCAGATGGTAGCTTTTCTGAATCAGCCGGTCCAGCCCGGATTGCTCCAGCCCCAGCTCCGCCAGGAACAGCTTCTTTTCCTCCTCCTCCAGCTCGGCGATGTCCGCCTCCATCTGGGCGCAGATGGGCAGCACCTCCGCCCCCTCGGCGGCGGCCAGAGCCTCCACCTTGGCGAAATGGGGGTTGCGTTCGGGCGAGCCGCCGGCAAAATCCGCTTCGCTGAGATTGGCGGCATAGATCACCGGCTTGGCGGTGAGCAAGGAGACGGTGGCGAGCATGGCCGCTTCCTCGGGGGTACATTCCACCGAGCGGGCGGGCTTGCCCGCCTCCAGCGTCTGCAGCACCCGATGGAAGAAGTCCACCTCCGCCTGCAGGGATTTATCCCCCTTGAGCGCCTTGGTGGAACGGTCGATCCGCCGCTCCAGCATCTCCATATCGGAAAAGATCAGCTCCAGGTTGATGGTTTCGATATCCCGCAGGGGATCGATGCTGCCCTCCACATGAATGATGTCGTCGTTTTCAAAGCAGCGCACCACATGGACGATAGCGTCCACCTCGCGGATGTTGGCGAGAAACTTGTTGCCCAGCCCCTCGCCCTTGCTGGCTCCCTTGACCAAGCCCGCGATATCCACAAATTCGATGACCGCCGGCGTCACCTTGGCCGGATGGTACATTTCGGTGAGCACATCCAGCCGGCTGTCCGGCACCGCCACCACGCCGACGTTGGGATCGATGGTGCAGAAGGGATAGTTGGCGCTTTGGGCACCGGCGTTGGTGATGGCGTTGAAGAGGGTAGACTTGCCCACGTTGGGCAGACCCACGACTCCTAGTTTCATCTATCTTCACATCTCCTTATTTTTCAGGGATTCCGTGTGCTTGAACAGCGGTTTTTACACCATTCTTACACCATTTGCTTCAAGCGGTTTGGTTCGCCTCGAATTGCCGCACGCCGTTTGTCAGTGAATCGTCTGTCACATGAACATACCGATCCATGGTTGTCTGAATGCTGGCGTGGCCGAGCAGCTTTTGTAACACTTTCGGCTGCATACCGCTTTCAATTGCTCTAGTGGCGTATGTGTGCCGGAGAGCGTGCATACAGAAACGCTTGATTCCAGCCTTGTCACATAATTTGTATAAATGGGTATCATAGGAGCTGTTTTTTGCTGGCTCCCCCGTGCGCCAATTGATAAAAACGAGGTCGCGCATTACAAAGCTGGTTTTTCACCGGTACGCCGATCTTATGTAATATAAGACCTGCCCAAGCAGTTCCGATTCTTTGCGATTGTACCGGTTGGATTCCACCGTTTTGAGAATCTCGAAGGCACGCTCGGTTAGAGGGATCGTGCAATAACTCTGCATGGTTTTGGGCGAGCCTGCCCGCCAGCAGCCTTGGCGATGCCGATACTCTAGGGTTTTGCTGACGGTCAGTGTCCGCTTTCCCCAATCAACAGCGTCCCAGGTTAGTCCGATCAGTTCACCCGTGCGCAAACCGGTTTCCAAAATCAATGCACATTGGAAGTAATTGTGGGATTTTTTCGCTACCTCCAAATCGGCGCTGTTCTTCCACAGTGAGAAATGGAATATCGCACACCGTTCAAGGGATGCTTGGCAATCAGGTCATTCATCACGGCCGATTTGAGCATCGTCCCCATGGCGATGTATGTTTGCTGAATCGTAGACCCGGCATAGCTGTCCTCCATGCGGTTCAAGACCAGCTTACAGTGCATGGGCTTGACATCGGACAGCAGCATACCACCGATAACCGGCTGGATATTCTGAACATACCGCCCACGGTAATTCCGACGGGTGTTGGGAGCCAGATCGCCGACAATATGCTCAATCCAGTATGCAAACCATTTGTCCACCACCATATCCGTCGGAATAAACACATGGTCGTGCTTGTCGGCATACCGGGCGTCTTCCGGCCAGTTGCGGGCTTCCGGAAGGATGAAAAACTATTTCTCGTGCCGTTTGCCGCCCCTATCTACAAATCTTGCGCAGTACAGACCATCCTTTCTTTGGCAAATACCCTTGCCGCATTCTTTGCCTTTCAGGTTTTTACCCATTTTGAACTCCTTTCCCGTTATGAGAAAAAGAGCCCTATGCAACAGGATATATTGTATCATGGAGGCTTCATTTTCTCAATATCGAAATGTTATATTATCAGATTTTTACGGATGTACTCTTCGAAATCCTTTCGCTTTACCAGCTTCTTAGAGCCGACATAGAGTACAAAGGGGCAGTTCGGCGTACGCAATACCCTTTCAATCTTGTTGATGCCGATGTTGCTGTACGCGGCGGCTTCCTTGACAGTCAATGTCATTTTCAAACGAATCGGGACTTTTTCTGCTTCTGTGGATATATTGGTATTCTCCTGCCCTCTGCTGTGAAAAATGCTTACGAACGTGATGCAGCGGGTGGTTTTTTTCTGCAAAATTTGCCATAGGGGTATGTACTTGGGCAGATTTTGCAGGATATAAACACGAGAAAAGGCTGATTTTATGCGGCTTCATAGGATATATTCCCATATCCAATTTTTCATCGGTTCAAAGGCGAAAATTGGATATCGAATTTGGACGGATTTTTCGCTTCGGATGACGGTTTTCAAACCGCTGTATCGCGGCAAAATACCAGAGTAAACATTTGTCTTGACTTTTCATGCGGATATACCTTCCAGCAATTTTTTTGCGTACAAAAAGCAGGCGCCCCTAAAACGGAGCGCCTGCCATACAGGATAGAATTTTTTGAGCATAATCAGTATATCACGGTGAAATATACGCTGCAATCGCAGGTATGTATCGGTTGTGTACCGGTATATGCTAAATATGGATGAGCTATTTTATTTTTACACTTGGCTCACGTATCCTATTTAGTGGGAAATCTGCAGTATACATAAGCTAAAATAGAGATTATAATAATATCGATCTTTAGTTTTATTTTAGTGCGAAGTATTATTATAAAATATATTATGAGGAATTGCACCCATATTGGAGGGGTATCATGCGTTTGCTTTTGGCAGAAGATGATCCAAAGTTACTAAAATCTCTGAAACACATTTTTGAAACGAATAAATTTTCCGTAGATGTCGTTAACAACGGTGAAGACGCTTTGCATTATGCGTTATCAGACGAGTATGACGGTCTTGTACTGGACATTATGATGCCTGGGCTTGACGGTATTGAAGTGCTGAAACGATTGAGAAAAGAAAACGTGACAACGCCTGCGTTGTTTCTTACTGCCCGCACCGAAGTGTCACAGCGGGTAGAAGGTTTAGATGCCGGGGCTGATGACTATCTGCCAAAGCCTTTTTCCACATCGGAATTGCTTGCCCGTGTCCGCGCTATGCTGCGCCGGAAAGACAACTATGTTCCAGATCTTCTGGCTTACAAGGAAGTCATCCTCAATCGATCCACCTATGAATTGTGTTATGATGGAAGCATGCAAACGCTCAGTCGAAAAGAATTTCAGATAACGGAAATGATGATGCAGCAGCCACATACGATTATTTCTACCGAGCAATTTATGACGCATATATGGGGCTGGGATGCAAATGTGGATACCAGCGTCGTATGGGTGCATATCTCTAACCTTCGCAAGAAAATAGCGGCTATCAAAGCGCCGATTGAAATTCGTTTTGTCCGCAATGCTGGCTATATGCTGGAGGACAGGGCATGATTTATAGACTGCGAAAAAAATTTGTCATGATTACCGCTGTTTCCGTTGGGATCGTATTTGCATTGATTTTCGGTGGTATCTATTTTATCAGCAGATCACAGCTGAATCATTCTTTAGATATGCTGGCGGATGTCATTGCCATGAATGACGGCGTATTCCCGGACTTCGATAGAGAGAAAAATCCTGCTCCGCCCGGCGGCTTTCCGCAAAATCAATTTTTAACGCCCGAAACGCGGTTCAGCACCCGTTTTTTTACCATATGGGTAGATGGCAACGGCAATATTCTTAGGGAGAATATTGAGCATATATCCTCCGTTTCAGAAGCTGAGGCGAGGAATTATGCGAAAAGGGCCCTGGATATGGGAAAAGAAAGAGGCTGGATGTCCGATTACCGATATAAAGTATCGAAAACCGAGTACGGGCGGTTAGTGGTTTTCGTAAATGGCGAAACGAACAAGGCGATGACAAACCGCTTGCTTTACACGGTTTTCTTCGTTTTGGCTGGAAGCTTTATTTTGATTCTGCTGCTCATTCTCCTCATTTCAAAAAAAGCGGTGAAGCCCGCCGCAGAAAGCTATGAGAAGCAAAAACAATTTGTAACCGACGCAAACCACGAATTAAAAACGCCGCTTACCTTAATCCTTTCTAACGTAGACATCGTAGAATCGGAGATTGGCAAAAATGAATGGCTGGATGACATCCGCAGCGAAGGGGAACGGATGGGGGCGCTCATCAATCAGCTTGTCGCTCTTTCGCGGATGGATGAGGACAACGCGAATCTTACGATGACAGAATTTAATTTGAGCGAGATGGCATCGGATACGGTTTCAGAATTTGCGGGGCTTGCGGCTGAAAAACAGAAAAATCTGACGGCTGCTATCGAGCCATTTATCTGGTATCACGGCGATGAAGGACTGATTCGCAGGCTGTTGTGCATCCTTTTGGATAATGCCATCAAATATTGCGATTTGAACGGCAATATCCAAGTAAACGTTTATGCAAAAGGGCGGTATCCGATCCTAACCGTCGAAAACTCGTATAAGAATGTGGAGAAAGAAGATCTGAACCGATTTTTTGATCGGTTTTATCGGGCGGATAAAGCCAGAACCTTTAATGGCGGTTTTGGCGTAGGGCTTTCAATTGCTAAGGGGATTGCAAGGAAGCACAAGGGCGATATTGTTGTCTATAAAAAGGATTCGGCACATATAGGATTTAAAGTTACGCTAAAATAAAGAGGAAAAGCAGAAAAGCAAGAAACCTGCGATTTGTTCGCAGGTTTCTTGCTTTATTTTGATTCTAATTTCATTCGCAAGGATACGATAAAAGAACATGACGGCTTCACAAAGCGTTCACATTCATCTTTAGCGCCGCTTTAGTACAGCCGGCTATGATATACGTTATCAGTGCATTGTATCAATGTAAAGAGCGGGGGATGCCATCGTGAAAGAAGAAATCAGTCAGAAAGGCCGTGAGAGCAGATGGACTACGACCAGTATTACCGATTGAGGCGGGGCAATATCAAAGCATTTCGCGAGCTCTATTCGACGGAACTTCGCCGGATGTGGTTTGTCTGCTATCACATCGCGCAGAACGTGAGCAAGGCGGCCCCGTTGTTATTGAGTGGATGGAAAAAGGCAATGGAACAGATTGTTATGAAATCTCCGGACGTTCCAAAAGACAGCTTTACCGCTTTGGTCTCGACCGAATTTTTTAAAATGGCGTCTCAAGGAATCGAAAGCGATGAAGACTATGAAACCCTCCCCATCCCTTCCGTTTCAAAAAAATACGCCTCTTTTATTAAAGGGATCCAGCAACTGGCCTATGAGGAACGGTATATCTATCTGCTTACCACATTCGGAGGGTTAAATACAGCCGCCATATCGGCGCTCATGGGCATATCGTTTGATGAGGCAAAGAAGAGGATCGTGTCAATATCCTCAAAGGCACAGGATACTCCCGATATCAAAAAGATGGAGATACGCGACTCCGTATACTTATCAGCACAATTTAAAAGCCCGGACGGAAAATCGTTTGAAATGATAGAGATTCCGCCGTCCTTGATTGCCGCTCTGGAACACGATTATATGCTGATGTTGCGGCAGCAGGGGAAGTCCCCCACTCTATCAAATACCAGAAAGGAACCAAAAAGTATGAAAACAACTGCCAAACCCAATCAAAAGACCGCCGTAAAAAAGGCGGGTTTCAAATATACAAAACCGATTGTAATCACTGCCGTGATTCTTGCAGCCGTCATTGCCGCCGTTATTATATTACCAAAGCTATTGCATAAGGCGTCTGCTACAAGAATCACCACCTATCAGGTGGAAGGGATTACCTATGGAAACGTATCGACTACGATCAGCGGCAGCGGGACTTTGAAACCTGTTACGCAGGAAACCCTTACTTCTACTTATGCGGGAGAGATTGCGTCTGTCAACTTTACCGTAGGAGATGAGGTCGCTGAAGGCGATGTCCTTGCTGTCATTACAAGCGACAACGGAGACGAAGAAATCACGGCTCCCTGCGATGGTATTTTAATTGAATTTCCTGTCAACTCCGGCACTGAGGTTGCCGCAGGCGGCTCTGTTGCCATGGTTATGGGGAAAGACGGCTTTACGATGGGAATTGCTGTTGATGAATTGAATATCTCTTCTGTCGCATTGGAGCAGGAAGTTTCCTTTACTATCGATGCAGTTGACGGAGATTACACCGGTTCGGTTACGGCAATTTCCTACAACGGCTCTACAAGCGGTGGCAAAACCGCGTATCAAATCACAGCAACCGTTGATTATGTGGAGGGTGTATATCCCGGTATGAGTGCATCCGCCGAAATTGTTATCGAGGACAGCGGCGACGGTCTGCTTGTTCCCGTCGATGCAGTCGGCACCTCCGGTGACGATAACTATGTCTATCTTGCTCCTTCCGGCGCCGAGTTGGGCACGTCCTATGAAGAAGGGGAGATTGATCTCAATGATCTGACAAAGGTTACGGTTGAAACCGGTATGTCGGACGGCAGCTACATGATGATCGAAAGCGACGAACTGGCGGAGGGCAACTTGATTGTCATTACCCACATCACCTCTACCCTGACGGGCTCCGGCAATGAGGGCGAAGGCGGCGGTTTTGGAGGCATGGGTGGATTCCCCGGTGGAATGGACTTCGGTGATTTCGATTTTGAAAATTTTGATCCCAGTCAGTTTCCACAGGGCGGCGGGGGCTTCCCGGGAATGGGCAATTAGGGGGAATGGTTATGATAAAGCTCAAGCACATCTACAAGTCCTATACCCTTGGTGAACTTGACGTGCCTGTTTTGCAGGATGTCAACCTTCATGTGAAGCCCCATGAATTTGTATCGATTCTTGGCCCTTCCGGCAGCGGAAAATCGACGCTGATGAATATCATCGGCTGCCTGGATATTCCCGACAGCGGAGATTATATCCTTGACGGAGAATATGTGGACAGTTGTACGGAAGATCAGCTGAGTGAAATTCGCGGCGTAAAAATCGGCTTTATTTTTCAGCAGTTTAACCTGCTTCCGGATTTGACAGCTTATGAAAATGTGGAGATGCCGCTTCTGTACCGGAAAATCTCGCCCGCAGAGCGTCACGAAAAAGTCATGAAGACACTCAAACAGGTAGGCCTGGAAGAACGTATGCAGCATAAGCCCTCCCAGCTTTCCGGCGGCCAGCAGCAGCGCGTTGCCATTGCCCGTGTTCTGGCAAGCGAACCTTCCATCATTCTGGCAGACGAGCCAACCGGCAACCTAGATTCCACCTCCGGCAAGGAAATCATGGGCATTATCCAGGATTTATGGAAGGCCGGGAACACCATTGTACTGATTACCCATGACATCCATGTGGCAAATCAGGCAGGGCGAAAGGTCTATGTTCGAGATGGACGGCTGAGCGATAAGGAGGCCGCCGTATGACCTGGAAAATCATAAAGCTCTCCCTAAAAGGAATTTACAATAATAAAATGCGTTCTTTCCTGACAATGCTCGGTATCATTATCGGCGTTATGGCAGTTGTTATCCTTGTTTCCATTACGCAAGGTGCGACAAGCGGTATCACGGATAGTATTTCCAGCATGGGATCGCAGCAGATTACGGCGACCATATCCAGCGAGGATGTTTCCGTTTCAGCTGACGATGTGGAAAGCCTTGCTTCCTATCCTACCATCAGCAGCGTGGCCCCAGTTATTTCCACAAACCAAACCGTGAAAAAGAACAGCAATACCGGTAACTACTCGATTGTTGGCATTACTCCGTCCTATTTTGACGTGCAAGACATCGATATTCAGCGCGGCCGAAAAATCGTGGAATCGGATATTGAATGGAACACAAGTATCTGTGTGATCGGCACGGAAGTTGCAACCGATCTGTTCGGCACCTGGGACGCCGTAAACGGAACCATCATCATCGGCGACAGTATTTACAAGGTGGTAGGGGTGCTGGAAGAACAGGGCTCCAGCCTTGCAGGTTCGGACGATAACAGAATACTCATTCCCTATTCAACCGCTTCCCGTATGACCGGGCAGACAAGTGTAAACAGCTTTTACATCAAAGCGACAAGCGAAAGCACCGTCAACGCGGCAATTAGCAGTGTAGAGATGTTCCTTTTGCAGGCCACGCGCGACGAAGATTCCTATGATGTCAGCAATCAGTCGGATGTGCTTGATACAATGGACGATGTTACCAACACTATGTCCCTGCTCCTCGCAGGGATCGCCGCCATTTCCCTCCTTGTCGGCGGTATCGGTATTATGAACATCATGCTGGTATCCGTGACGGAACGCACCCGCGAAATCGGTATCCGCAAGGCGGTCGGCGCCAAGAGACGGCACATTATGCTCCAGTTTCTCTGTGAAGCCTGTATCCTTTCCGTGCTGGGAGGAATCATCGGGTTACTCCTATCTTTCAGTGTAGTAGAAATCTACAGCCTTATTTCCGCTACATCTGTAGGGATGAATTGGGGAGTCGGCATCGCCGCTATTGCTTTCTGCGCTGTAATCGGCGTACTGTTTGGCGGTTATCCGGCGGCTAAGGCATCCCGGCTGCAACCGATTGATGCGCTGCATACCTTATAGCAAAACAATCAACTACCCAAAAAGGCGGTAGGCACAACAGTACCTACCGCCTTTTTCCCATTTTGAAATGGAACCTGTTGCATGGGCTTTTTCTTAAAAACACTTGTTTCTGCTACACCATTTACACCATTCCGGCGGCTTTATAACGCTAGATAGCATTCCGGTCCACACGGACTCCCCCTAGCGATGGATGGATTGCGGTTCCGCCTTATTCCGCCGCATCCCGCCCGCAGCATTTTTTATATTTTTTGCCGCTGCCGCAGGGGCAGGGATCATTGCGTCCTACCTTCTGCGCGGCGGTTTTGCGCACCGTCCGGGGCGCGTCGGTGCCGTCGGCGGAGGTGGCGGTGGGCTTGGCCACCTGCTCCCGCTTGGGCTCCTCCTGGGTGCGGATCTGCACCGTCAGCATCAAATGGGAGGTATCCTCCCGGATGGCGGCGATCATCTGGTCGAACATGTCGAAACCCTCGATGCGGTACATCACCACGGGATCCTTCTGCCCGTAGGCCCGCAGATGGATGCCCTTGCGCAGCTCCTCCATGTTGTCGATGTGATCCATCCAGTAGCGGTCCACCGTTTTCAGCAGCACCACCC
>CAKTTT010000045.1 GCA_934615635.1 uncultured Eubacteriales bacterium
CACCTTACGCACCGAGAAGCGGGACGGCCGGGTTTACTGCAGCGTACGCAACACCGGCGTGGGGATCTCCGCCCAGGAGATGCCCCGGATCTTCGAACGCTTTTACAAAAGCGATAAATCCCGCAGCCTGGATAAGAACGGGGTAGGGTTGGGACTGTATATCGTCAAAAGCGTCATCAACCTGCATCATGGAGAAATTTATGTCCGCAGCGTGGAGGGGGAATATTGTGAGTTCACCTTCTGGCTGCCCGACGCGGATCTTCCCCCGATGGGAAGCAAGGGACACGACCGGGAGAAAAACCGGACGGACAAGGGGGAAAAAGGGGATAAAAATGGTTAATTTATGAAAAGTCCGGTTTTTCTTCAACAAATGGACACAATTGTATCGTAGAATAAAAGACAGTTCCCATCCATTCCTACTGAAAGGCGCGTGAATTGCCATGTCTGACTGGTTTGACAATAAGAAGGGCGAAACCCCAAGCGGAGAAACACCCCCGTCTTCCGGCATCCCGGGAGGGACGACAGGCGAAGGGTATTCCCGCGAGGAGCCTCCGGTTCCGCTTTCCGGCGCGGCCGGGGAGGGGAATCCCGAGCCGCCCGCCCCCAGTGTGCAGAACAGCTATCAGCCTCCGGCCGGGGGATACTATTCCCAGGGCTACGATCCCTACGGCTGGCAGCAGCCGCCGCAGGGGCCGGCTTCCCCGCAGCCACAGCCGCCCCGGCCGCCGAAGAAGAAGAAAAGCGCGGCGGGTATTCTCATCGCCCTGCTGGCGGTGGTGTGCGCAGGGACCATTATCACCCTCTCCGTCCTGCTGGCGGTGGCCCTGAGCGATGATAAGCCGCCCGTTTCCGGGTCCTCCAGCGTCCCCTCCGACTCCGTTTCCGGCGGCGCCACCCTGCCCTCCCGCGTCCCGGATGAAAACGCCCCCTCCCTGAACATCAAGGAGCCGGCGGAGGATGCCGAGGGACTTTCCACCAGCAAGATTTACCAAAACAATAAGGATTCCACCGTGGTTCTCACCATGTATATGAAGCAGTCCACCTTTACCGGGGATGAGGAGGAAACCCTGGCGGGGGAGGCCAGCGGCATCATCATGACGGCGGACGGCTATATTATCACCAACCGTCACTGTGTGATCAACGAAAAGGCAGGGGATGTGCCCTACAGCCGCATCGAGGTCACCCTATATAACGGCACGGTATATGAAAGCGCCGAGATCATCGGCACGGACAGCTACTCGGATCTGGCGGTGATCCGGGTGAACGCCACCGATCTGCAGGCGGCGGAATTCGGCGATTCCTCCCAGGTGTCCCCCGGGGACCGGGTGGTGGCCATCGGCAATGCCGGCGGGCTGCGCTGGACCATTACCCAGGGCATCCTGTCCGGGGTGGGTCGGGACGTGTACGAGGCTTCGGATTACGCCATCAAATGCCTGCAGGTGGACGCGGCCATTAACCCGGGCAACTCCGGCGGCCCGCTGTTCAACAGCCTGGGCCAGGTCGTGGGGATCAATTCCGCCAAAATTGCGGATGCGGCGGGAGAATATGAAAATCTGGGCTTTGCCATTCCCATTAACGAGGCCAAGGCCGTCATCGACGATCTGACAAAATACGGCTACGTCAAGGGACGAGTGATGCTCTCCATCACCGGCCTTCCCTTCTCTCGGACAGGGTATGACAGCGGGTTCCAAATCGCCTCCATCAATTCCGATTCCGTTTTTGTGGGTACCCAGGTACGAGTGGGGGACATCATCACTTATATCGACGGCGTGCGGGTGAAAAATGCCGCCGAGCTGACGGCGGAGCTTTCCAAGCACAAGGTGGGCGAAGAGGTGGAGATCACCCTCAACCGCATCGACTCGCGAACCCGGCGGGAAACCACTTTTACCGTCAAGGTAACCCTGGTGGAGTCCAGAGGCAACTGACGACGGAGGGAAAGGGCTGCCGAGCTTTTTCCCGAACCATATCAGCTAGAGCTCCGGGGTGTATGCCCCGGAGTTTTTTTGCCCGGTTGGAATGTCGTCCGTTTACCCTGGGCGGCGCGGCAGGGGCGAACGTTCGGTTACCTGCTCATGGGAAAGGCGGGCTTGAGAATGGAAGAGGGTCCAATCGTTGCCGTCACCCCTTCCCAAAAGGGTGGCCTATCCCAGAGCCAGGTAATTTCGTCGGAGAAGCGACGGCGGAAGATCGATTCAACTATTTTTATCGATTGCAGAAGAGAGCAAAAAGAAATCGTTATGCCTCCGAAAATCACCGCTGAAAAAGAACGTGTGTTTTTCAACTTTTCCACGATTTTTTTCACTCGGATTGACAAAGAA
Organism: uncultured Eubacteriales bacterium; assembly: GCA_934615635.1. Taxonomy (GTDB): domain Bacteria; phylum Bacillota; class Clostridia; order Oscillospirales; family Acutalibacteraceae; genus CAKTXU01. The sequence goes on from CAKTTT010000045.1 coordinate 2,319, forward strand.
GATAAAACTTGATAAAATATACAAGTTTGGGGACAACATCATCGTTTTGTCGACTATTTCTGAAATGATTCGATAAAGGAGCGGCCCATATGGCACAATATGACGTTATCATCGTAGGCGCCGGCCCGGCCGGTATTTTTACCGCCCTGGAGCTCAAGCGCAAGGCGCCTGAAAAAACCGTTCTACTGGTGGACGAGGGACTCACCATCGACCGGCGGAACTGTCCGGCCCGAAAAACCGGCCGCTGCGTCCACTGCCAGCCCTGCAATATCATGAGCGGCTGGTCGGGCGCCGGCGCATTTTCTGACGGCAAGCTCTCCCTGTCCGAGGAGGTGGGGGGAAATATTGTGGAATATATGTCCCGGGAGGAAGCCAGAGAGCTGATCCGCTACGCGGACTCCATCTACACAGCCTTCGGCGCTCCCGACAAGGTCCACGGCCTCAACGACAAGCGGGTGGAGGAGATCGACTACGAGTGCAGCCGCCACAATATCCACCTGATCCACTGCCCGGTGCGCCACATGGGAACGGAGTACAGCTTTGAAACGCTGCGGAATATGTACCGCTGGCTGGTGGAACAGCCGGGCTTCGAGTTTCGGGAGCTGACCCGGGCGGACAGCCTGCGAATCGAAAACGGCCGGGTGACCGGGGTGACCCTGGTGACCCGGGGACAGGAGCCGGAAACCGTCAGCGCGGGCTGCGTGGTGGCTGCCCCCGGCCGGGGCGGCGCCGATTGGCTCAACCGGGTGGCCAGGGAAAACGGCATCGATACTCGCAACAACGAGGTGGATATCGGCGTGCGGGTGGAGGTGCCCAACGCCGTGATGGATCACCTCACTAAGGCGCTGTATGAGGCCAAGATGGTCTATTACAGCGACACCTTTGAAAACAAGGTCCGCACCTTCTGCATGAATCCCGGCGGCATCGTCAGCGAGGAGCATTACGAAGGGGGGATCGCCGTGGTCAACGGCCATTCCTATGCCGAGGAGGAGCGCCGCACGGGGAACACCAACTTTGCCATGCTGGTGTCCTCCCGCTTCACCGAACCCTTCAACCGGCCCATCGAATACGGCCGCTACATCGCCCAATTAGGGAATATGCTCACCGGCGGGGGGATTATGGTACAGCGGCTGGGGGACCTGCTCCAGGGCCGCCGTACCGACGCCGACCGGCTGGCCCGTTCCACCACGGTGCCCACGCTGAAAACCGCCGTGCCGGGGGATCTGTCCTTTGTGCTGCCCCACCGGCATCTCACCAGCCTGATCGAGGCCATGGTGGCGTTTGACAAGGTGGCCCCCGGCCTTTATTCCAAAAACACCCTGCTGTATGGGGTGGAGGTAAAATTTTACTCCTCCAAGGTAAAGGTGGACGGCCATTTCCGCACCGCCGTGGAGGGACTCTACGCCATCGGCGACGGCGCGGGGATCACCCGGGGCCTTATGCAGGCCAGCGTCACCGGCGTGGTGGTGGCCAGGGATATTGCGGGAGCGTGAGCGCCGGCGTTCATAGAGCGCAGGGACTGGGGCTGAGGCCGGGTCCGTCGCGAAAAGCCCTGAAAACCGCCGGATTCCCCCTTTAAAGGGGGAATCCGGCGGTTTTTTGCGAACTTTTTTTCATTTTTCCCCGTCCATCCCATTTTCATCTTGTGGGAAATATGCTATACTGAGGCTTGCATCTCCCGGCGGGACAGGCCCGGGCGGGAGGGGACGATCCGATCAAAAAGGCGGGCGGAGCACCCGCGGAAAGAAGGAAGATCCATGGCCCAGTCCATGATAGCGCAGGCAAAACGTCTGGTGGTCAAGGTGGGAACCTCCACCCTTACATATGAGAACGGGCGGCTGAATATCCGCCGGATCGAGGCGCTGGTAAAGGTGTTGTCCGACATCCGCAATTCCGGACGGGAGGTGCTGCTGGTTTCCTCCGGCGCCATTGGCGTGGGGGCGGGGCATCTCGGCCTCAAGGAGCGGCCCAGGGACGTGGAGGGCAAGCAGGCGGCGGCGGCGGTGGGACAGTGCGAGCTGATGTACACCTACGACAAGCTGTTCGCGGAATACGGCTACGTCACCGCGCAGGTGCTGCTGACCCGGGACGTGGTGGAAGAGGATACCCGCAAGAAAAACGCCGTCAACACCCTGTGCCGGCTGCTGGAATACGGTGCCCTCCCCATTATCAATGAAAACGATACGGTGGCGGTGGAGGAGATCGAATTCGGGGACAACGACACCCTGTCCGCCATCGTGGCGGAGCTGGTGGGCGCCCAGGGATTGGTGCTGCTGACCGATATCGACGGCTTTTACGACGGGGATCCCCGGCTTCATCCGGAGGCGAAACGGATACCGCTGGTGCGGGCCATTGACGATGAGCTGCTGTCGCTGGCCGGCGGAGCCGGCTCCCGGCGGGGCACCGGCGGGATGCTGGCCAAGCTGCATGCCGCTCAGATCGCCATGGATGCGGGCATCCCCACCGTGGTGATGGATGGTTCCCGACCGGCCAAGCTGTATGACCTGCTGGACGGTGAAGCGGTGGGTACCCTGTTCCTGCCGCCGGACCGGGAGCTTTGACCGCTTGATTTTAAGGAAGGAGCGATTGACCATGCTGGAGCTCAAGGAGATGGGCGTCCGGGCGCGGCAGGCGGCCCGGACGCTGGCCACTGCCGGCGAGGCGGAAAAGAACGCCGCGCTGGAGGCGGTGGCGGCCGCTTTGGAGGCGCATACTCCCGCCATTCTGGAGGCCAACAGGCAGGATGTGCAGGCTGCCGCCACTGCAGGCACCGCTCAGGCGATGCTGGACCGGCTCGCCCTTTCCGACGCCCGCATAAAGGGGATGGCGGATGGCGTGCGGGGCGTGATGGCGCTGGCGGATCCTGTGGGGGAAATCGTGGAGGGCTTCCGCCGCCCCAACGGTTTGCGGATCCAGAAGGTGCGGGTACCCATGGGAGTGATCGGCATCATTTATGAGGCCCGGCCCAATGTTACCTCGGACGCCGCCTCCCTCTGCCTCAAATCGGGCAACGCGGTGATCCTCCGGGGCGGCAAGGAGGCGGTCCGCTCCAATATGGCGGTCATCCGGGCGATTCGGGATGGCCTGGAAAAGGGGGGCCTGCCCGCGGATGCGGTACAGTTGGTGGAGGATACCTCCCGGGAAACCGCCGCGGCCATGATGCGGATGAACGGTCAAATCGACGTGCTGATTCCCCGGGGGGGCGCGGGGCTGATCCGCACGGTGGTGGAAAACGCCACGGTGCCGGTGATCGAAACGGGAACCGGCAACTGTCATATTTATGTGGATAAGGATGCGGATATCGACATGGCGGCGGCCATCACGGTCAATGCCAAGGCTTCCCGCCCCTCGGTTTGCAACGCGGCGGAGACGCTGCTGATTCACGGGGATATCGCCCCCCGGGCGCTGCCGGTGATTGCGGCCGCGCTGCGGGAGAAGCAGGTAACGCTGCGCTGCTGCGGCCGCGCGGCGGCCATTCTGGCGGGCATTCCCTGCGAGCGGGCGGAGGAACGGGACTGGGAAACCGAATACCTGGACTATATCCTGGCGGTGCGGGTGGTGGACTCCCTGGAGGATGCGGTGGCCCACATCGCCGCCTACGGCACCGGCCACAGCGAATGCATCGTCACAAACAGCTATGACGCGGCGGAGCGATTTACCGCCCAGGTGGATGCGGCGGCGGTGTACGTCAACGCCTCCACCCGGTTCACCGACGGTGGGGAATTCGGCATGGGGGCGGAGATCGGCATCTCCACCCAGAAGCTCCACGCCCGGGGCCCCATGGGTCTGCGGGAGCTGACGACGGTGAAATACATCATCCGCGGCGACGGTCAGATCCGTTGAGCGCACCATAGGAGGACAGGCATGGGCGATTGGAAAAAGGTGGAGAATCCGGTGGTGGCTCCCGAACAGGCCGGCCCCCCGCCGGCGGAAAAGCGCACGGCGGAGCCGGCCGTTCCCCCGGCGGAGCCCGCTGAAGAGAGAATCCCCCCGGTGGAGTCTCCCGCTGCCGGGGATGCGGCCGCCGGGGAAGGGAATACCGCGCTGGCGGTGGCGGAGGAAAAGGAGAAGGAATCCGGGCCCGAGTGGAGCAAAACGGGAGAGCCGGAGGACAGCGAGCAGACGCAGGCGGTTATCCGGGCATCCGGCCGGTACACCAGGCGGGGCCGCCGCCGGGGAAGGCACCGGTTCGCGGCGCCGCTGGGCTTGCTGGTGCTGCTGCTGGCGGCCACCGGCGTGGTGGCGCTGGTTATTTTCGGGGTTCAGGCCATTCAGAAATCCCAGGACGACACCGCCCTGCGGGAGGAACTGATGGATTTTCTCAATCCGGTCATCCAGTTTATTCCGGATCCCTTTGAGGATGTCAACGATGATCCGCAGGATTCCTTGATGCTGGCGGCCATCTGGAAGCTCACCGACGCGGAACGGATCCGCCAGATCCGGGAAAAGGACGACGAATCCATTTACCCCATCGACGACGAGGGCTTTATGCTGATTCCCTTAAAGACCGTCACCGATTCCTATGCGTCGCTGTATGGGAAGGACGCGGTGCCTCAGCTTAAGAGCATCGGTGAGCCGGATACCTTCATGTACTATGAATACGACGCGGAGAACCAGACCTATCGGGTTCCCTTCAGCGTATCCAACTCCGCATATACCCCGGTGCTGGATACGCTGAAGAAGAAGGGAGATCGCTATTCCCTGCGGATCGGATATGTATCGGCGGAGAATATCGGCATCGATGAAAAGGGCAACCTGGTGGATCCCACGCCGGATCAGGCGGATTTTTTCCAGATCTTCCATGTACAGAAGAACGGGGAGGGCTGGATGCTCACCGCCGTGGAGGATACCTCGCGGTAAAACGAGACGAATAGTAGGCAAGGAGGCTGCAAAACCTGCGTTTTGCAGCCTCCTTGAAAAATATATGCGGGCCACAAAACGTGGCCCGCATATTGCTTTGAACAGACGCACAGCTCTTCTGTTTTCTCTGAATGGGGAAGCTGGGCGTACGCGCCGGTCGGGGGAGGAGGTTATCGGGGCGCTGCCGTTCCGACGAGAGGAAACCATCGATTCCGTCCGGAGAAGAGCAAAGGCTTCTGACAGAGGCGCGCCCGGTCACAGGCCATTTTATCCCGGGCGGCCGCCAGCGGCGGAGCGCGGGATGTCTCATGGGAGACTGGGCGACAACGCTCCCTGAGAGGGTTTTGTCGGCAGCCGCTTCTCCCATACTGTGCCTACCGTTGATTTCGGGCTGGCTTGTCCGTTTTTCGATGATAAACAGGCGGATAAAGGGTCAGGGCCGAATATAGGGGAGATAGGCCTCCCGATCCTCCACCTTGCCCGCAACAGCCAGCGCCCAGGGGGCGTTTTGCAGCAATCTGGCGGCCAGCCTTTCGATATCCCGCGGCTCCAGCCGGTCCAGAGCGGCCAGCACCTCGGTTTCCTCCACCGCCCGGCCCTCCAGCAGCTCGTTGCGGCCCACATAGGTGGCCCGGGCGGCCACGCTTTCCAGTCCCAGGATAAAGGAGGATTTGATCTGGGCCCTGGCCCGCAGAAATTCTTCCTCCCCGATTCCTCCGGCCAGCCCAGCCAGGATCTCCCGGATTTCCCCCAGTACCCGAAGCTGCTGCTTGGGCGAAACCGCCGCGCTGACCGTGAACAGCCCCGCCCCCTTGGAGGCGTAGTGGGTGCTGTAAATGGAATAGGCCAGCCCCAGTTCCTCCCGCAGCCGCAGAAAGAGCCGGGAGGAAGCGCCGCCGCCCGCGATAAAGTTGAAGAGCATCAGAGCGTACCGCTGGGACTTTTCCTCCTCGCCGAAGGGGAGGCCGGGAACCGCCAGCTCCAGGCTGACCTGCTCGAACTTCTTTTTGCGCAGCACCACCCCGGGGGTGAAGGCGGGCGCGTCCGCCGTGGGGCGGGGAGCTCCCGGCTTCAGCCCGCCCAGGGTGGAGTGGATGCACGCCAGCATCTCCTCCCGGTTATAACCCCCGGCCGCCACCGCCACCATCCGGCCGGGGGCGTATTCCTCCGCCACATAACGCAGCAGATCCCCGGGCTGGATGCTCTCCACCGTCTTTCGGGTGCCGCAGATGGGCCTGCCCAAGGGAGAGCGGGGCCACACGGCCCCGCAGAGGGCCTCATGGGCCACATCCTCCCCCGCATCCTCGTACATGGCCATCTCTTCCAGAATAACGCCCCGCTCCACCTCCACGTCCTCCGCGGCCATCCGGGAGTGGAGCAGCATATCCGCCAGCAGCTCCATGGCCGGCCGGGCGTTTTCCGCCAGCGTCTGGGCATAAAAGCGGGTGTATTCCTTGGTGGTGTAGGCGTTCATGCCGCCGCCCAGCAGATCCATCTCCTCGGATATCTGCCGGGCGGTGCGGGTGTGGGTACCCTTGAAGGCCATATGCTCCACAAAATGGGAGATGCCCTGTTTGTCCGCCGGCTCGTACCGGGCGCCCGCCTCCACCCATACGCCCACGGAGGCGGAGAGCGCCCCCTCTACCGGCAGCAGCAGCACCCGCAGGCCATTGTCCAATGTGAGCTTTTCCAGTTGTTTCATCGGATCCCTCCGCCGTCTACGTTTTTCCTGCATCGCTTAGTATACCGATTGCCGCCGCGGCTATCCCTCCGCCGGTTTATCGCTTTTCGTAAAGCACCGGCGTGAAGAAGAGGACCAGCGGGAAAATCTCCAGCCGCCCCAGCAGCATGGTCAGGGACAGCAGCAGCTTGGAGGCCAGGGAGAAATCCGCGAAATTGCCCATGGGGCCCACCGCGCCGAGGCCGGGGCCGATGTTGCCCATGCAGGCCGTCACCGCGCTGAAGGTGGTGGCGAAGCCGAAGCCGTCCAGAGAAATCAGCAGGGTCATCACCGCGATGATGAACATATAAGCGATGAAGAACACCCCCACGTCTCGGACGGTCTGGGCTTCCACCCGCTTGCCGTCCAGCCGCACCGTGCTCACCGCCCGGGGATGCACCAGCCGCACCACCTCGCGGCCCAGGGATTTCACCAGGATGATCGCCCGGGAAACCTTCAGCCCCCCGCCGGTGGAGCCGCCGCAGGCCCCCAGAATCATCAGCAGGAACAAAATGGTCTGGGAAAAGGTAGGCCAGAGGGTATAATCGGCGGTGGCGAAGCCGGTGGTGGTCATGATGGAGCTGACCTGGAAGGCGGAATAGCGGAAGGCCACCCCAAAACCGCCGTACTGAGGCAGGATATTCAGGGCGATCAGCAGCATGGCCGTCAGGGCGACGCCCAGATACACCCGCAGCTCCTCGCTTTTGAGCACCTGCTTGAAATCCCGCATAAGCAGCAGAAAATAGAGGTTGAAATTGATGCCGAACAGCAGCATGAACACGGTGATCACACCATCCACATAGGCGCTGTTGTAAAAGCCGATGCTGGCGTTTTTAATGGCGAAGCCGCCGGTGCCGGCGGTGCCGAAGGTATTCACCAGGCTGTCGAACAGAGGCATACCGCCCGCCAGCAGGAACACCACCTCCAGCAGTGTCAGGCCTAAGTAGATGCCGTACAGCCACATGGCCGTGTCCCTGGCCCGGGGGACCATTTTTCCCACCGCGGGGCCGGGTACCTCCGCCCGCATGACGTGCATGGAGCGGTCGTTGGCCAGGGGCAGCACCGCCATGATGAACACCAGCACTCCCATGCCGCCGATCCAATGGGTGAAGCTGCGCCAGAACAACAGGCCCCGGGGAAGAGATTCCACATCCGTCAGGATGCTGGCGCCGGTGGTGGTAAAACCGGACACGGTTTCAAAAACCGCGTCGACATAGGAGGGGATCGCCCCGCCCAGCACAAAGGGGACCGCCCCTGCCAGGGATACCAGGATCCAGGACAGGGAAACGATGAGGAAGCCCTCCCGGGCATAGATGGTTTTTTCCTTCACCCTGATTCGGCAGAGCGCCAGGGCGCAGACGCCCAGCGCCAGCAGCGGGATCAGGAAGGGGACGGGATCCTCCCTGTAAAGCGCCGCCACCAGCAGGGGCAGAAGCAGCAGGGCCGACTCCGCACCCAGCACATACCCCAGAGTGCGCAGGACCATTCGACTATTCACGCTTTGTTGTCACCTCCGGCGGTTTATGCCAGGATATCGTTGAGGCCCTCCAGTGTTTCCCGGGTGGTCACCACAATGACGCCGTCCCGGGGCTGGATGCAGTCGTTGCCGCTGGGGAAGATCACACGGTTATCCCGGATGATGCAGGCCACCAGCAGGTCCTTTTTCAGCCGCAGCTTGCACAGGGGAAGCTGGATGCCGGCGAAGTCCTGATTGGCCCGGAATTCCACCGCCTCCGCCCGCCCTCCGATAATCCGGGAGAGCGCCTCCACTCGGCTGCCGGGCGCGTTCTGCATGGCCCGCACATACCGCAGGATGAAGTTGGCGGCGATCATGTGGGGGGTGACGACGCATTCAATGCCCGCCTTGCCCAGGATCTCGCCGAAGCTGATGTGGTTGATTTTGGTAATGACCTTGCCCACACCCCGGGAGCGGGCGTACATAGACACCACCACGTTTTCCTCGTCCAGACCGGTCAGGGCGGCCAGGGCATCCACATCGTCGATGCCCTCTTCCTGGAGCAGTTCCCGGTCGGAGCCGTCCCCCTGTATGATCATGGCCTTGGGCAGCGCCTCCGCCAGCGTTTCGCAACGTTGGGGATCGATTTCCACCACCTTGACCCGGATCCCCATCTCCCCCAGCAGGCGGCAGAGGTAAAAGCTGGTTTTGCCGCCGCCCACGATCATCACCGTGCGGGTTTTCTGGGCCAGCAGGCCGGTGTTGCGGAAAAACTGATTGATATCCGGCGGTGCGCCGGTGATGCTTACCAGGTCCTCCTCCTGCAGGGTGAAGGAGCCGTCGGGAATCTGTACCGCGTCCCCCCGCTGTACCGCGCAAACCAGAACCTTCACCTTAAAGCGGGCCTGCAAATCCCGCAGCGCCACCCCGTTGAGGGGAGAGCCCGGCCCCACCCGGAATTCCACGATCTCCACCTTCCCCTTGGAGAAGAAGTCCACCTTCATGGCGGAGGGAAAGCGCAGGATGCGGGAGATTTCGGCGGCCGCAGCCATTTCCGGGTTCACCGAAAGGGAAAGGCCCAGCTCCTCCCGCATGAAAAGGGTGGATTTGATGTATTCCGGGCCGCGGACCCGGGCGATGGTATGCCTGGCTCCCAGCTTTTTGGCCAGCAGGCAGCAGATGATGTTCACCTCGTCCCGGGAGGTGACGGCGATCATCAGATCCGCCGTGCTCACGCCGGCTTCTTTTTGAATATCGATATCCACGCCGTTTCCGCAGATGCAGCCCACATCCTGGGTGTTGCTGGAAAGCCGCAGTACATCCGGATTTTCGTCGATCATGACGATATCGTGGCCCTCTCCAGACAGCTTCTGAGATAGGGCGAACCCCATTTTTCCGTCGCCCACAATGATAATTTTCATGTTTGTATCGGCCCCTTTTTCACCCTTCTAACTCTCAGCGTCCTCCAGGCGGCGCCGTCAGCCGCCCAGGATTCCCAGCAGCGCCATCAGCCAGAAACCCAGCAGGAAGCCGTAGGTGGCGCCGTGGCCATGGCCCTCCGCCTGGGATTCGGGAATCAATTCCTCCACCGTGATGAAGATCATGGCGCCGGCGGCGATGCTCAGCAGGATGGGCAGCACCACCCCGCCCGCCGCCGTCAGCAGGGAGGTGAGCAGTATGCCCGCCACCGCCGCGGCCGGCTCCGCCAGGCTGGCCCAGAAGCCCCACCAGGCGCAGCGTTTAGCTGTGCTTCCGGTCTGCTTGAGCGGAAGCACCACCGCGATGCCCTCCGGGAAGTTCTGCAGGGCCAGCCCTATCCCGAAGACGATAGCGGCGGTCCAGGTCATTCCGGTGTCCTGCATGGCGGCGGAGATCACCACCCCCAGGGCCAGGCCTTCGGGAATATTGTGCAGCGCCACCGCCAGCACCAGCAGCATCGGCCGGGACATATGGCTGGGCCGCCCCTCAGGGGAGTCCTCGTCCATATGCTGATGGGGCACCAGCTTGTCCAGCAGCAGCATTCCGGCGCAGCCCAGCAGGAAGCCCAGGCTCACCACCGCCGCCGACCGGAAATCGGTGCCCATCTCGTCAAAGGCCGGGATGATCAGGGACCAGACGGAGGCAGCCACCATCACGCCGGCGGCGAAGCCCAGCAGAGCCCCCTGCCCCTTTTTCCCCTCCACCCGGAGCCGGGCCGCCATCAGGCTGCCGCCGAAGGTGGCGGCCCAGGGCAGCAGCATCAGGATAGCGAAAAGATCCCAGCGCATCAGGCCGTCCCCCCGTTCTCCGGCTCCCGCAGGTAGGAGAGAAGCGTTTCCCACTGGTCCCGGGCATCCCGGCGGCCTAACTGGAACACCTGATCCAGCGCCTCCCGGCGCTTTTCAAACCGGCTGATGGTCAGCGGCTCGCTGGGCGCGATCACCACCGCCCGCCCTTTCTTTTCCAAGTCGAAAACAAAGCGCCGGGTTTCATTATACAGCTCGTGCCGGGTATCCAGCAACCGGATCATGGCGGGATCTTCCCGGAATTTTCGGCAGTACAGCCGCCGGTGCTTCTCCTGGTCCTTGACATAAGAGCGGTCCCGGGTCAGCACCACGACCACCTTGTCACAGCCGTCGGCCAGGGCCTTGCGCACCGGGATGGGATCCGCGGTGCCGCCGTCCAGATACCGGCTGCCGTTTATAACCACTATAGGGGAGAACATGGGGATGGCGGAGGAGGCGCGCAGGATCCGGCATTCCTCCTCAATGGTAGGCTGCTTGCCGAAATAGACCGGCTGGCCGGTGGATACGTCGGTAACCCCGGCGACGAATTCGCAGGGAGAACGCAGAAAAGCGTCATAGTCAAAGGGATCCAGTCTGCGCGGAACCTCATCAAAGATAAAATCCATGCCGAAAACCGACCGGGTTTTTAAAAAATTGGAGAGACTGATATACCGCTTGTCCCCCAGGTAGTCCACATCCACCCGATAAGCCCGGCCGCGCTGACCGGAAACATAGGAGCTGCCGTTGCCCGCCCCGGCTGACACGCCGATGACGTAATCCGCCATGAAATGCTGCTCCATGAACCAATCCAGCACCCCTACGGTGTAGAGGCCGCGCATACCGCCGCCCTCCAACACCAGACCGGTTTTCATTGATACATCCTTCCTTTCCGGGCTTCTGTTTTCCCAGAAGCTGTTTATCCATACTGACGGGACCGGCTGCGGGTAACGGCGGATCCCACCTGGGATCCGCCGCCTGTTTCCGCTTGTTTTCCCGGCCGCAGTTCCTCCCAGCGTTCAAAGACGCGGCGGACATTATCCGGCTTGGCGCCGGTGCCGATCCACATGGAGCGATACAGCCGCCGTCCTGCCACAGCGCACCGTATACGGCGTCTACCGCCTGCTCGATTTTCTCCGGGCTTTGCTATCGGGGAGCAATATGCTGTCGGCTGATTTCGCCCCAGAAGGTAATGCGGCCTTTCAGAGGCTTCAAGGCATCCAGTCCCATACAGAATAGCTGGGAGTTGATGGCGTCCAGCCCCAGATCGGCCAGCTTGGGCAGGATAGAGAGAATATGGCCGTCGGAATGCATGAACCCCTTTTTTCCATGTCCCTTGGCAACGGCGATATATTCCCCGTACATCGGCTGGAAAATCTCTTCTCAGAGGCGGGGATGGATCAGCAGGCTGTTCTGAGCACCCCAATCGTCCATTATGCTCAACCCGTGCCCTGCGGGACAGCAGGCGGCAGGTAGAATCGTGCATACGATGGGGAAATTCCTGCATTTTGGGCGGCATATCCATCAGATCCATATACAACCCGGCGGCGCCGCGGATGGACTGGGGCTGTTCAAAGGGGCAGGGGAGGGGGAAGGAGCCAGCACGAACCTATCGGTGGCTGCGCAGTGCTGGTTTACCGCATCCCGGTCAAAGGTCAGCCATTCCTCCGGAATATGGACATGACGGATG
>CAKTTT010000046.1 GCA_934615635.1 uncultured Eubacteriales bacterium
GTTACAGCGCCTCCAGTATAGCACACAAACAAATGTTTGTAAATAAATATATTGTAATAAACGGGAAATTTCCCAATGCAACCAAAAAGTAATCCGACGATAAAAAAACTGGGTAAATAGTTTTTTGAAGCGGAGGAAAAGTAATAGAGGAATCCGGCTCGGATTCATTTTTTGGAAAGAAGAGGGAAAACATGAAGCGTTGTATTCATATAATATGCGGCGGTCTGACGCTGGCCTGCAGCCTGCTGATGGCCGCCATTGTCACGCTGGCCGGGCGGATGCCGGAGCAGTTCAACGTGGTGGAGGGGAGCTCGCTCACTCTGCAAGGCGCGGTAAGCGTGGGAGCGCAGAGAACCGCCGAGGGCCGCTCGGTCAGCGCCGCCACGCTCGCCGCCGGAAGCAGCTACACCGCCTCCCTGAAGCTGTTCGGCCTGTTCCCGGTCAAGGACGTCGCGGTCAAAGTGGTGGACGCTACCTCCGTCGTCCCCTGCGGCACGCCCTTTGGCATCAAGATGTTCACCGACGGCGTGCTGGTGGTGGGAATGTCGGCGGTGGATACGCCCACCGGCTCCTATAATCCCGCGAAATCCTCCGGGATCAAGGTGGGGGACGTCATCGTCAGCATAAACGGCGAAACGGTCTCCTCCACCGAGCAGGTCGCACAGAGGGTGGAGGAATCCGGCGGCAAAAGCCTGACCTTCAAAATCCGCCGGGATAATATTCTCTTCGACGTGCAGTTCGTCCCCGCCAAATCTGTCAATGAAAACCGCTGGAAAGCCGGCTTGTGGGTGCGGGACAGCTCCGCCGGCATCGGAACCCTGACCTTTTACAGCCCCTCCTCCCAGGTTTTCGCCGGGCTGGGCCATCCCGTCTGCGACGTGGATACCGGTGAGACGCTGCCCCTCTCCTCGGGAGAAATCGTTCCGGCGAAAATCTACAGCGTCAATCGTGGCGTCAGCGGAACCCCCGGCGAGCTGAGAGGCGGTTTCGAAAAGGGCACCCTGGGCAACCTCACCGTCAACGGTGAAACAGGCATATACGGTACCCTGAGCAACCTGCCGACGCTGAACGATCCGGTACCCGTGGCGATGAAACAGCAGGTCAAATCCGGATCCGCCCAGGTTCTCACCACCATCGACGGCACCACCCCCAAGCTATACGATATCCGCATAGACCAGGTGCGGTATAACGATTCCTCCCCTACCCGCAACATGGTCATCGTCATCACCGATCAGGAGCTTCTGGACAAGACGGGCGGCATCGTGCAGGGAATGAGCGGCTCCCCCATCCTGCAGGATGGCAAGCTGATCGGCGCCGTCACCCATGTGTTTGTCAACGACCCCACCAAGGGCTTTGCCATTTTTGCGGAGAATATGCTGAAAACGGCGGAAACCGTCGCCCAACAGAATAGGGCCGCATAACCCTTGTTTTGTCAAATTTCGCTTTTCTTTTTCGATGACACCCTATATTTTCTCCCAAAATCAAAAAAAACATCTTCCAAACCGTTGCAAAATTTTCCATTTTATGGTAATCTCTTTCTGCCAAGTAATAAATCGGAGGGTTTGCAGTGGAAAAGAAGATTAAGGTACTTTTAGCAGACAATAGCGAATATTTCGGCGTTCCCTGCGCGACGACGATGCGTTCCCACAGTCTGGATGTCCAGATGACGGAAAAGGATGGACGCCGGGTGGTGGAAACCGTCGCGCAGACAAGACCGGATGTGGTGATCATGGATTTTTTTCTGCCCGGCCTGGATGCCATCGGCGTCATAAAGGGTATACAAGGACTGCATCTGCCGCAAAAGCCGCAGATCATGATCATGTCGGGCTTCGATAATCCCACCTTGGAGCGGGAGGCGCTGCTGGCCGGCGCGGATTATTATTTTCTCAAACCCTTCGATGCGGACGAAATGGCCGAACGGATTCTTCTTCTCTGCAAAAAGAGCCGGATGCCGGAGCCGGTCCACCGGCCGGCCGCTGCTCCGACAAGCGGCGGAAGCCTGGAAATCCAGGTAACGGAAATCATCCATCAAATCGGGGTTCCCGCCCACATCAAAGGGTATCAGTATCTGCGGGATGCCATCCTGATGGCCATTGAGGACGATGATATCATCAACGCAGTAACCAAACGGCTCTATCCCGCCGTCGCCAAAAAGCATGGCACCACCTCCTCCCGGGTGGAACGGGCCATCCGCCACGCCATAGAGGTCGCCTGGGACCGGGGAGACGTGGATGTGCTCAATTCCTATTTCGGCTATACCATACACAACGGCCGGGGCAAGCCTACCAACTCGGAATTCATCGCTATGATCAGCGATAAATTCCGCCTGCAATTGAAAATCGGATAGATCCAAGGCCGCCGGAATTACCGGCGGTCTTGATTTTATTCGCTTGTTTTTCAGCGATCATTGAGATATACTGAAGGGGCGGGAAGGAGCTGTGGAAGGATGGATATTCAGGCTCATGGATAGGCAGACTGCCGGCATTTTCTGGAAGTACTGAATACCGGCGCGTATGTTGTGAATTGCAAGTTTACCCATCAATTCACCGATGATCTGCTTGAGATGGATATCAACATGAGAGACGGCTCCCACAACTTGGCGGAAAACGCGGTGATCGTGACGGATTGCGAGCTGGTGGAAGCGATCGCCCCCGCCAGCCTGACCGCTTATCTGCTGTGGCTGGGAAGTCTTTCCGGTCATGATACGGCCCTTCCGCGGTACCGGCTGCTGGAAATATTTCCTCTTCCACCGGCGCTATACGCCGAGATCCGCCGGCTGCTAGACAATATCCTCACATAAAAGGAACCGCCCCGTATCACCTTGGTACGGGGCGGTTTTTACCTGGATTCGAATTGAATATTCGGCCCATAGGGCGCCAGCGTCACCATGAAATAGGGGTTGACACAGGCGTCCGCGTGATCTCGGGCAAAGGTCCACAGCCTGCGGTACAGCTCCCGGACCACCTCGCGATATTCCGGCCGATACGCCACATTGACCAGCTCTCCCGGATCCTTCTGCAGATCGTACAGCTCGTCGTAATAATCAAAGCCGTTATAGATCAGGTGATAGCGGTCGGTCAGCACCGACCGCTGAATGCCGTACAGCTCGTTGCCGTTGGACTGGGTATAGATCTCCCTCCTCCAGTCCTCCGGCGGAACATCCTCCAGGAAGGGACGCAGACTGCGCCCGGAACAGGGAAAGGGTGCCAGGCCGGCGCAATCCGTCAGCGTCGGGGCGATGTCCACCAGGGAAACCGGCGCTTCCACCGTCCGGCCCGGATGGACGATGCCCTTCTTCCACCACATCACCAGGGGGATATGATAGGCTCCCAGATAGCAGGGCAGCCCTTTGGCGAACAGGCCATGCTCGCCGCAGTAATCCCCGTGATCGGACAGATACAGCACCAAGGTGTTGTCCAGCTTTCCGGTCCGTTCCAGAGCCTCCATAATCTCACCGAAAAGCGCGTCCTCATAGCTGCAGAAGGCCAGATACGCCCGGATGGCCTGCTTCCATTCCCGCTCCGTCAGTACACCCATCTTTTCCCGCAACCGCCGATGCAGCCCCGGCTTGTTCTCGAATGCATCGTGGAAATTGTCCGGCAGGGAGATTTCCTCCTCCCGGTATAGATCCCAGAATTCCTGGGGCGGTATACAGGGCTCATGAGGCCCGGTCATCCCCACGAATTGGCACCAGGGCCGGTCCTCCGGCAGATCCTTTTCGATGACGGCCACCGCGTCCTCCATCACGTCCCGGTCCCCATAGGGGTTCTCGCTGACGCCGTACATACGGTAGACGGGATAGCCCTCCCGCACGATTTCCCCTTCTCCCCGTTCCTTTACGGTGGTCACCTGGGGGCCGTAATGGCCCCAATCCCCCGTCTGAGGCCGGTTGGGAAACCGCCCCCGATAGGAGACCGCCTTTCCGTTGCCCGCTCCCATCTTCCAGCCGCGGTCCGCAGGGCTTTCCACAGCGGACACATGCCATTTGCCGGAATAATGCAGGGAGTAGCCCGCCCGTGCCAGAGCATCGGAAAAAAGCTCCACGCCGTCATAGAGGCCGCGGCTCAGGGCGTTGGAGACATCCACGTTGTTCCATACGCCGTGCTCCGAGGGATAGAGCCCGCTGAAAAAGGAAGCTCTGGCCGGACAGCAATGGGGCGCGGTGCAATACGTGCGGGTGAAGGCTACTCCCTCCATTGCCAGCCGGTCCACATGAGGCGTCCTGGCGCGGCGTAAGGGATACACCGTATCCGCCCGCTGATGATCGGTCATAAAAATCAGGATATTCGGTTTTTCCATCGCAAACTCTCCCTTAAGTGAGAAGCGGCCAATCCATAACAGATTGACCGCTTATTCTTATGCCATCAGGGAATAAAGGGCAGATACCGCCCCGCGTTTTACAGATGCTCCCACAGATCCTTATGGGGCGACGCCATGACCGAGCTGCTGGCGAACAGCCCCTGATCCTTGGCGTAAAGGGAGCCGGCCTCCACCGCCGCGGTGACATCGCTGACTTCGCCGGTCAGCAGCACCATTCCCTTGCCGCCCATGCCGCGGGATACCCGCAGGTCGTAGATCTCCACCTTGGAGGTCTTGACCGCCGTATCCGCCGCCTTGATGGCGCTGGAGGCCGAGAAGGTCTCGATCACGCCCAGCGCGCCTTCCGCCTTGGCGTTCTGACCGCCCAGCAGCGCCCGGACGACCGTTTCATCGATCCGGCCCATCAGCACCGCATCGATCACATACCGGCCGTAGGTATCCCGCACCCGCTCCAGAGAGGTCTGCACATCGGAGAGGGGACCGGTAAGGATCATCTCATATTTGCCCGGACAGGACGGATGAGCCGAGACCAAACGGATATTGGCCGATTTCAGCGCGTCGTCGCAGGCCTCGATGCCCTTGGCTATGCTCCGAATCTCAATGACTCCAACTGCGTATAACATATATCATCATGCCTTTCCTTGTCGTCTACTTCCGTCCGTTCATCTGCCGATGGTGACGCTCTGCTCGTCCACGGCCAGCACCTTGCCGTCCATGGAGCTGTGAATCATCGCGGAAACGCCCTTGCCGGCCTGACCGATCACGTCGCCCTTCTTGACCGTATCCCCCACCTTCACCGTGGGAACGGCGGGAGCGCCCACATGCTGCCGCATGGGGAGGGTCACGAAGGTGGGCAGCCAGGCGCTGTCGTCCAGCGTGGGAACCCGGTCGAAGGGCGCCACGCCGATCCTGGTCTTGAAGCGTTCGTTGGGCAGGAGACGATAGTCCCGCTCCGGGCTGACCTTGACCGGCTCGCCCTTGTGCTGATAGCGCAGACCCTTCTTAGCCAGAATCCCCTTCATTTCCTGGAACACCCGTCGGGGGCTGAGCTCCTGACAGCAGGCGGCCAGCTCGCAGACGCCGCAGCCGCTGCAAAGGGTGGCGGTGACGAAATCCTCCGGATTTTCCTCCACGTGGTGGGTGGCGCTGCGCACCGCCCGATGAGGCTCCAGCGGATAGCCGATCAGCGCCCGGGGACACATCTCGGTGCAGAGGGTGCATTGGCAACAGGCGGAGGAAGCCCGGCTGAGCACCACGCGGTCGCTGCTCAACTTGCCGGCGATAATCGGCAGCTCCTTGGGCAGGATCAGCAGCCCCTTGGTGGTTTTGGTCACCACCGCGGTGTTGGGATCGATGATGCCGCCCATGGCGGGGCCGCCGTTGATCATCGCGCAGTCCTCCGGCACCTGGATGTCCAACCGTTTCAATAGCTGGGCGATGGGCGTGCCCACCGGCACCCGCAGCACATACGGCTCCCGGACCTTGCCGCCGATGGTGATCCATTTTTCCGCCACCGGATAGCCGTGATCCACCGCCTGCTCCACATTGTACAAGGTTTCCACATTGAACACCAGCACGCCGGCGGTAATGGGCAGCGCGCCCGGCGTGACCACCCGGCGGAGCACCTCGTAGATCAGGATGATCTCATCGCCCATGGGATAAGCGTCCGGCAGCGCGTAAACCTTTACATGCTCGGAGAGCTGCTGATCGTGCTGTATCCCCAGCCGCTCGGCCGTATGCTTTTTGACGCCTAGAAATCCCTTCTGGATTCCCGCGGCCTCCATCAGCACCTCCGCGCCGGTGAGCACCCGGTCCATATGTTTTTTCATCAGGAAATAATCCGTATACAGCAGGGGTTCGCATTCCGCGGCGTTGATAATCAGCGTGTCCGCGCCCTCCGACAGCTTGATGGAGGAGGGGAACCCCGCGCCGCCGGCGCCTACGTCGCCGGAATCCGCCATCAGTTTCTTCAGTTCCTGGATGTTCATTGAAAACCCACTTCCCGTAAAAATTAGTCGATAATCCCCACAACCACCGCGTCCACCGGCGTTTCCCGGTTGGGCAGCGCCAGCCGCGCGCCGCTGCCGGTGGTGATGAGGACATATTCCCCGATACCCGCGCCGACGCTGTCAATGGCGATGATATATTTATCCGTTTCCTGGTTATTTTCCACCAGGCGGATCTCCAAGATCTTGGAACCCACGATGTTCTCGTTCTTCCTGGTGGACACGATATTGCCGATTACTTTGCCCTTTAACATGGCTTTCTCTCCATTCGGATAACAGTTATTCCCGTACGATGCGAACTTCCGCCCCGTTGCCGATACCGGCGGCGTTGGCATCGTCGGTATCAATGTGCATTTCCAGCCGGAAGGCGTCGCTGACCCTCACCTGTACGTCATAGAACCGGGTGCGGCGGGGGCCGTTCACATCCACGGTGACGGTGTCCCCGTCCTTGACGCCGAAAGCCGCTCCGTCCGCCGGGCTCATGTGAATATGGCGGTTGGCGATGATGCAGCCCTCCGGAATGGTGACGACCCCCTTGGGTCCCACGATGGTGAGGCCGGCGGAGCCCGCCACGTTGCCGGATTCCCGGACCGGCGGCTTGACCTTCAGCGTGAAGGAGTCGGTGCGGGAAATCTCCACCTGGGTCTTGCTGCGCAGCGGACCCAGCACCCGGACATTTTCGATGGGCCGCAGGGAGGGGCCGATAATGGTCAGCACTTCCTTGCAGGCATATTGTCCCGGTTGGGAGAGATCCTTAAGCGGGGTGAGCTCATAGCCCTTGCCGAACAGCGTGTCCGCGTCGGCCCGGGTCAGGTGGATATGGCGGTTGGATACGCCGACCGGCACAACTTCCGCCTTCTTGCCGGAATCCCATTGTTTTTCCTTCAGGACCTTGCGCACAAGATCCGCAACGACAGCGGCGTCCACGTTCATCGCCAATCCCTCCGTTTTTTACTCCGAAATCGATTTATATAAATGAAAACGAATACTCGAAATTGATGTACCTGGGTGGATGATCCTACAAGGCGTCCTGCATCCGGCGCGCCTTCAAAAGACGCGCCGGATAGACGCAGTCGCATTCTCTTACTTCAGGACAGGCAGCAGTTTTTCGACATCGCCGTGGGGACGCGGAATCACGTGCGTGGCCACGACTTCGCCCAGACGGGAAGCGGCAGCGCCGCCGGCTTCCACAGCGGCCTTCACAGCGCCCACATCGCCGCGGACCATGATGCTCACCAAACCGGAGCCGATCTTCTCGGAGCCGATCAGGGTCACGTTCGCAGCCTTCGCCATGGCGTCGGCAGCCTCGATAGCGGCGACCAGGCCGCGGGTTTCCACCATTCCAAGAGCTTCCATCATTGTTCTTTTCCTCCTTGTATCTCCACGCTGATCTTATTTCAGCTTGGGCAGCAGTTTTTCGACATCGCCATGGGGACGCGGAATCACGTGCGTGGCTACGACTTCGCCCAGACGGGAAGCGGCGGCGCCGCCCGCCTCTACAGCGGCCTTCACAGCGCCCACATCGCCGCGGACCATGATGCTCACCAAACCGGAGCCGATCTTCTCGGAACCGATCAGAGCGACGTTGGCGGCCTTCACCATGGCGTCGGCAGCCTCGATAGCGGCGACCAGGCCGCGGGTTTCCACCATTCCAAGAGCTTCCATGTTGCTATTCTCCTTTATTTCAATGGATTTTGTCACCGAAGGGGTATGCGCGGCCGCCGACTTGGGCGCCGCGGGTTTTGCAGCGGGAGCCGCTGCCGCAGGCTTTGCGGCGGACTTATTCGCTGCGGGACGACGCGCGGGTTTCTTTTGTTCCTCCGCCATGTTTGTTTTCCTCCATCCGCCTATACGTTGTCCTTATACAGTAATTTGGTGATTTCAGGGTGGGGGCGGGCGATAACCTCACAGAGCTTGACGTTCCCTACCCTGGCCGCCGCTTCCCGGCCGGCCTCGGCGGCGGCGGTGACGGCGGAAACCGATCCGTCCACCACCACCGTCACCAAGCGGCCGCCCAGTCGCTTCTCCACATGGATCAGCCGGACGTCGGCGGCCTTCACCATGGCGTCAAGCCCTTCGATCGCCGCCGTCATTGCCTGTACTTCCAGCAGTGCAATGGCCTTTTCCATACTACAACCCTACCTCCCTATGCCGTGTAAACCTGAATAGCTTACTTCAGCACAGGCAGCAGCTTTTCGACATCCTCGTGGGGACGCGGAATCACATGGGTGGCCACGACCTCGCCCAGACGGGAAGCGGCGGCGCCGCCGGCCTCCACAGCGGATTTCACCGCGCCCACATCACCGCGGACCATGATGCTCACCAAGCCGGAACCGATCTTCTCGGAACCGATCAGAGCGACGTTGGCGGCCTTCACCATGGCGTCGGCAGCCTCGATAGCGGCGACCAGGCCGCGGGTTTCTACCATTCCAAGAGCTTCCATCATATTCCATTACTCCTTTTCATCCGTCGATTGGGTGTATGTACCGTTTATACCTGAAATAGAGATTCTCTATTTTCAGCCGTGAGATTCTGGGGGGCGTTCAGCTTATCCCGGCCCAGCGCGTTGATTTTCGCCAGCTCCATGGTGCTGTCCTCCGGGCGGGTGATCACATAGGAGGTGATGTACAGATCGCGCTTTTTCGCCTCTGCGACGCCGGCCTCCAGCGCCGCCTCCACCTCGGCGACCCCGCCTTCGAATTTTACCATCATCACCAGCGGAACCTTGGCAGCATCCCCTGCGGCCGGCTTGTTCCGGTCCAGCGCGACGATGCGCACATTCCCCGCCTTGGCCACGGCGTCGCCGACGACCACCGCGGTGGTAAAACCGAACACTTCAATTAGTCCAAGAGCCATCCGATATCAAGCCTTTCGCTTAATCCGCCACATAGCAGATCTTGATTCCCTTCTGGGAGATGTTAACCTCCATCGCCTCGTTGAGCTGATCCAGCGGGAAGGTGTGGGTCACCAGTTCCTCCACCGGAATCTTCATCTCCCGAGCCTGCTGCATGAACGCGATGGTGGGGATATAATCCTCGGCGCTGTAGTCCCAGGAGCCCACCAGATTGATCTCCTTGTTGCACAGGGCAAAGTGGGGATTGATGGAGAACTCGCCGTTGTTGACGAAGAAGCCCATCTCGCACAGCCCGCCGCCGCGGCGAATGTAGCTGTATACATCAGCAGCAGCAGCCGGAGCGCCGGTGCACTGGAAGGCGAAGTCCGCGCCCATGCCGCCGGTGACGGATTTAACGATTCCCAGCCGCTTATCCAGCGTATCCGACTCGCGGAAATTGATCAGGGTCTTGGCGCCCAGCTTCTTGGCCATCTCCAGCCGGGAAGCGGAGCCGTCCACCGCGATGATGTGGTTGATGCCCGCCGCGCGAAGCACGGCGATGGTCATCAGGCCGATGGGACCGCAGCCCTGGATCAGGACCTTGCTGCCGAAGTTGAGCAGGCCGGTCTTCTGTCCCCGCATGAGCGCGTGGACGCATACCGCCGCGGGCTCCAGCAGCATCCGCTCCTTCAGGTTGAGGTCGTTGACCTCAAAATAGGTGGCGCCCTTGCCGCTAATGAGCAGATGGGTGGAGAACCAGCCGTTCAGGTGCCGGTCGGCGCTGTCGGAGATCAGGCCGAAAATGCCCTGATTGTCGCACAGATTGGTGTTGCCGGGATGCTGGCGGCAGATGCCGCACTCGCCGCAGCTGATAACCGAGGTTACAATGCGATCCCCCACCTTCAGGGGCTTTCCGGCGGTATCCTGATGGATATTCTTACCCATGGCGATGATCTCGCCGGTTCCTTCATGGCCCAGAACGACAGGCGCGATGCCGAAGGGGTCGCCCTTCCACTCATGCACGTCGGTGCCGCAGATGCCGCAGCCCTCTACCCGGACCAGGATGTCGTTGTCGCCGATTTCCGGAATGGGGAACTCCTTGACCTCGATTTTCCTCTTTTCCATCAGCATGGCGACCTTCGCCGTTTTGGCGTCCGCCTTGGAGCAGTTGCCGCCGCAGCTGCAGGTATGCCCCGCGCCGCCGTCCAGCTGAGACAGCACCTGACGGACAATGCTCTCTACCTGCGTGGAATTGATTTCCATGTAAAGCACCTCACCTTAAATAATTCTAAAGCTGTCCGCCATCACGCAGCGGCGCTGCCTTGTAAAGCTTTTGGCGGAGGTAATGCCTTCGCCGGTGGGGCCCGCGATGGTGAAGGTCGTATGGCCCTCGCCGCCGAACCCAATGCCCGCATAGGAGGGGGCGTTTTTCACAAAGATGGTGGTTTCCACCGCTTTGGCGAAACGGGTCAGATGATCGATATTCTTGGAGTGCATATGCGCCGTGTGGCGGTTGCCGTGCTCCGCTTTCACCGCCAGATCGATGGCGGTGTCGATATCCTTCACCCGCACGATGGGCAGGATGGGCATCATCAGCTCCTGCTGCACGAAGGGATGATCGAAATCCGTTTCACAGATGATGCAGCGGACATCCTTCCCTACCTTGACGCCGATCATGTCCAGCAGCACATCGGCGTCCCGGCCGACGCATTTCCGGCTGATGATCTTGCGGACCTTGCCGGTTTCCTTGCAGGTCTGCTCCACCAGCACCACCTTGGCGAGCGCGTCCGCCTGGGCGGCGGTGATCATATAAGCGCCGTTCTGCTTCATGTAATGGATCAGTTCGTCCGCGATGTTGTCGAAGGCGAACACCTCTTTTTCCGCAATGCAGGGCAGATTGTTGTCGAAGGTGCATCCGTCGATAATATCCTTGGCCGCCTTGCGGATATCCGCTGTGTCGTCCACAATGACGGGGGGATTCCCCGCGCCGGCGCCGATGGCCTTCTTGCCGGAGGAAAGAACCGCCCGGACCACGCCGGGGCCGCCGGTACAGACCAGCAGCCGGATAAGCGGATGCTTCTGCATGATGGAGGAGGTTTCCATCGTGGGCTTCGCCATGGAGGCCACCAGCACGTCGGGGCCGCCGGCCGCCCGGGAAGCCCGGTTCACCAGATCCACCGCGTAGTTGGAGGTGGCCACCGCGTTGGGGTGGGGGTTAAATACCACGCCGTTACCCGCCGCGATCATGCCGATGCTGTTGCAGATGACCGTCTCGCTGGGATTGGTGCTGGGGGTGATGGCGCCCACGACGCCGAAGGGAGCCATCTCTACCAGCGTCAGGCCGTTGTCCCCCGTCCGGGCGCTGGATACGATATCCTCGGTGCCCGGGGTCTTATCCGCCACCAAAATATGCTTGAGCCGTTTGTGTTCCACCCGGCCCATGCCGGTTTCCGCCACGCCCAGGGCGGCGACGGTGGCCGCTTCCTCCCGGGTCAGACGGCGGATTTCGGTGATGATCTTCTCCCTCTGCTCCACGGACATATCCCGCACGGCCTTGTACCCCGCGTGGGCCGCGTCGATCGCCGCGTTCATGTCCTCGAAGATCCCGACGAAACGGCGGCCGTGGTACTGGGTGGAATCCCATTCCTTACCGGAGGGGGCCGGCGCGGCCGCACCGGGCATCTGCCGCAGCACTTCCCGCACAATTTCGCCGATCTGGGTTTCGGACAATTCTTGTGCCATCTATCACATCTCCTTTTCGAATACCTTTGCGCCATACTCGGCAAAAGCCGTGTCCTGTTCAGCGGAACCGCCGCTGACTCCCAGCCCGCCGACGATCCTGCCGTCGCGGACCAGCGGCACGCCGCCGCCGAAGATGACGATCTTTCCCTGATTGGTGTGCTGTATCCCATAAAGCGGACCGCCCGGCTGCGCCAGCCTGCCCACCTGCTCGGTGGTCATCTTGAGCGACACGCTTGTAAAGGCTTTGTTGGAGGCGATATTCAGGCTGGCGATATAGGCGTCGTCCTCCCGCTGCAGGGCCACCAGATTGCCGCCCGCATCGCAGACCGCGGCCACCACCCGGACTCCCTGCTCCCTGGCATACTGGCGGACCGCCCGGCACAGGGCGACCGCCGTTTCGCAGAACCCCTTCTCCGTCGTTCCGGAGGGCAGGGGCGTGGCGGAAGGGGCGGGAATCTCCGCATTTTTCTCCCCCTCAGGCTGTGGAGCCGTTTGATCGCACAGCCGCGCCAGCGCGTACACCAGATCCGACAGCCGGTTAAGCCAGATCAGGATATCCCGGGAAACGCCGCCGGTCTGGGAGAGGGCCACGGCCTTGCGCTCCGCCCGGCGGGCGATGGTCCGCGCCACATCCAGCGCCGCGCCGGCCTCCGACGCCCCCGGCAGGATGAAGCCGCTAAATTCCGGCACCGTCTCCATCACCGAATCGATGGCTTTTTCCAGTTGAGCCGTTCTCTCCGCCGAAGCGAACTTCGAACTGCCCGCCAGCTCTCCGCAAAGGGAGATGACGTTGTGCTGCAGCTCTTCAATCACCTTACCCACCGTATCGGGGGCTTTCAGCTTGGCGACACCCAGGGCGGAGGTGAATTCGTCCAGGGTTCCCAGCAGATCGAAAATCGGGCTGCTCTTGGGGATGTTCAGCCGCGTCATGGTGCTGGTGCGGCCTCCGTCCCCTTTTTTCGTATACAGGTTCATGCTCCACCTCCTTTCCTTATATCCACATATCCACACTCACTCCGTCAGCGCCAGTCCCAGTGCCACCGCGCTGTGGGGGGCCAGACGGCCCATCAGATTGGCGCGGCCGGTGGTGATGCGGTAGGCCATCAAATGCTCCGCCAGCAGGTCCGCAATCTCAAAATCCTGCGAGCTGCCGCCCACCAGGGCGACCGATCCGATCTTTCGCAGCTCCTTGTCCGGCGCCACCTCACGCAGCGCTCGCTCCGCATTGGTGACGAACACCTTCCTCTTGGCTTCCCGCCGCACCAGGGCGATGCGGTCGATAGACAGCCGCTTGGAGGAACGAATGGGCACCAGCGTATCCTCCGTCACGATCACCACCCGGGAAAACAGTGCCGGGGGCAGGGGCTCGGACAGGAACTTGACGCTGCCGTCCTCAAACCGGAGAAAGAGCAGGCTTTCCACCTTGGCCAAGGGGTATTTTTTGATCAGCTCCGCCGTGTCCCGGTCGTGGAGATCCAACTCCAGACCGATGATCCGGGTCACCATCTCTCCCGCGCCCGCGTGATGGATGGCGGTCACCTGGCCATCGTCGTTGATGAGGGCCGCGTCGGTGGATCCGCCGCCTAGGTCCAGGATGGCCAGCGGCGTTCCCGCCCCCGGCGTGGTCATGGCCCCCTTGAGCGCCATCTCCGCCTCCCTGCCCGCCACCCGGACAAAAATACCGGTTTGCCGGGACAACTCATCGGCGATGGCCTGCATCGGCAGGCGGGAGGTCTGCACCATGGCGGCCAGCATCACCACGTTTTCCATGGCGGATTCCCCGGCCAGCGCGCCGGCGACCTCCACCGAAGAAAAGGTATCCGCCGCCAGAAGATCCACGATATGAAGCTCCTCCGCCCTCTGGCCGGTCAGCCTGCCCATTTCGTCCTTCACCCGGGAAAGAAGGGCGCCCACATTGGTGCCCGGCTCCCCGAACACGTCGGTGACCGCGCCGACCCGTTCCACCGCCTGCATGATCCGCTGGGCGCCCGCATTGACGTCCAGCTTCACATGGCCGTCCGCGCCGTGGATATCCACCACGCCCGCCCGGATGGTCTGCACCGAAACGCTGGCCCCCGCCGCCCGGATAACCACCCCCGACCGGCAGCCGGTGAGGCTGCGGGCCACCGGGATGCTCTTCCTGGTTTCCTCCGGATTCATTCCGAACAGCCCCGCCAAACCGTAGGGATTGGAGAGGGTCCGGATGCTTTCGCCGTTTTTGGCCACCTCCACCGCGGCGGGAACCCCCATCTCGATCTTCTCGATCCGGGATACCTCATCCACAATGGGAATCTGGGTGTGCAGGCGGTTGGCGATGAGCACGCCGTCGTCC
>CAKTTT010000047.1 GCA_934615635.1 uncultured Eubacteriales bacterium
CCCGATATCCCCGTTGAACACCCCCGCGCCGGTCTCCCCGTTATCCCGCGTCCAGCCGATATCGTAGTTGTTGCGGGTGTGCATCACCTTATCCCCCATACGCAGCACCCGCCCCTCCGCCGTCAGCTCTTTTTTTCCCTCCTCCGGCGGATTCAGCAGCTCCTGAAGCCGCCGGTTCAGCTCCACCGTGCCCAACTCGCCCTTTCTTCCCGGACAAAGCACCTGGAGCCCGCTGAAAACAGAATAGCCATAGCTGTCCGGCAGACGATGATGACAGAGATCCAGCACCGTCTGCAGCACCTCACGGCCGCTGGATCTCCCCAAAAAGAAGAAGTCGCCGGTTTTATACGCCAGCTCAGGCGGACGTCCCTCCACAATCCGATGGGCGTTGGCGACGATATGGCTTTCCATGGCCTGACGGAACACCTCCGTTAGCTGCACCACCGGCATGACCCCGCTGTCGATCAGATCGTGCAGCAGGCTGCCCGGTCCCACCGCCGGAAGCTGATCGGTATCCCCCACCAGAATCAGCCGGCAGCCGCTTTTCAACGCCCGGAGCAGATTTTCAAACAGCAGCACGTCCACCATGGAAAGCTCGTCCACCACCAGCGCATCCGCATCCAACGGATTCTTCTCGTTGCGGGCGAAAATCGGGTTCTCCTCGTCGTCCCACTGCACCTCCAGCAAGCGGTGGATGGTCTTGGCCTCGCAGCCGGTCAGCTCGGCGATCCGCTTGGCCGCCCGGCCGGTGGGGGCCGCGATGGCCACCGATTCCCCCATCCCCTCCAGCAGGGTGATAATCGCCCGCAGGGTGGTGGTTTTTCCGGTGCCGGGACCGCCGGTGAGAATCAGCGTTCCCTTTTCAACCGCCTCGGTTATCGCCAGCCGCTGCTGGCCCTCGTACCGGATATGGTTGCTGCGCTCGATGGCGTCGATGCCCGCCTCGATATAGGGGTTGGCCACCGGCGGGAAACCGGTCATCAGCCGGATGCGGGCCGCGATAAAGCGTTCCGCCTGATGAAGATGGTTGAGGAAGAGAAACCGCCGTCCCTCCATCTCCTCCTCCTTAACCGTGAAGGATGAGGTCATGGAGGCCAGCACATCTTTCACCGCCTCCTCCCCCACCTGCAGCAGTTGCATGGTGGTGGGAATCAGCTTGTCCGCCGGCAGACAGGTGTGGCCGTTGGAGAGATTGTGCCGCAGGACATAGAGGATGCCCGCTTCTATGCGGCGGGGATCGTCGGGCAGCCGATGCATCCCCATACAGATCTGATCCGCCCGCTCGAAACCGATGTACAGCCCCGCCGAACAGAGCAGATAGGGATTCTCCTCGATTTTGGACACGGTGGAAGCGCCCCACCGCTTCCAGCAGCGGAGCGCCTCGTTGGGAGTGAGACCGTAGCGGGAAAAGGTCAGCATCACCTCCCGCAGTCCGAACTGGCTGGCAAATTCCTCCCCCATTTTTCTGGCCTTGGCGGGCGTGATTCCCCGGATCTCCGCCAGCCTTGCCGGTTCCTCCTCCATCACCCGCAGGGTGTCGTCCCCGAATTTTTCCACAATGCGGGCGGCGGTGGAGGCGCCGATGCCCTTGATGGCGCCGCTGGACAGATACCGCAAGATGGCGGATGCATCGGTAGGCAGATACCGTTCCCCGTATTCCGCCCGAAACTGCAGGCCGAAGCTGGGATGCTCCACCCAGGCGCCCATCAGCTTCAGGGTTTCCCCCACGCTGGCCATGGGCAGCACCCCCACCACCTTGTGGAGCTGCTCTTCCGCTTCCAGATCCAGCACCGTCCAGCCGTTGTCCTCGTTGCGGAATACCACCCGCTCCACCGTGCCCTGCAGCTCCTGCAGCTTTTTCTCCTCCATGGCCTCTACGTCCTTTTCGCAAACATATATTCTTTTCTAGTATAGCGTATCCTCAGCTATAATGCAAATCCTCCGGAAGGATTTTTGCCCTTTCTCTCCCATACGCGGCCAGCGTCTCCGCGGTATACAGATCGACACCCTTGGTTTCGGCGCAGGCGGCCTCCGCCAGACGGCGGGTTTCCCCGTCCATGCCGGCGTCCAGGATCAGAATGGGCCGGCTGTCCGCGCCCCTTCCCCAGCCTCGCCGCACGGATGCACAGCGCACGATATACTCGATGTCCTCCCGGTGGCCGGATACCGGAATCACCAGAATCCCGCCCTCATGCCCCGACGGCGCCATCACCCGCAGCACCAGCCGCCGGATCAGTTCCGCGCAGCCGAACAAGGCCAGCACCAGCACCCCCGCCAGTAAAATATGTTCACCCATTGGGTCCCCCTTTCCGCCGCGGACAATCCTTTCGCCGCGGACGCAGCCTGCCAGATATGTACGGCGGCCTGCCGGCGCTGTCCCGCCTCTTCCCACCCGGCGCCGGTACGCCGCCTACCTTATTCTATGTTTCAGGGGGATAATCGGTGCGGCCCCTCCTGCAAAAAGGAATCCCCCGGCCGCAGCCGGGGGATTCCTTTTATATACCGTCTTATTCTTCCAGCAGATGCGCCTCGTCGGGGTTTTCGATCACGCCGTCGTCGCTGACGCCGTGGGCCACCAGGCCGGGGCCCTGGGCTTTGGGAGCAGGCAGGATCAGATTGAGCAGGATCCCCGCCAGAATCCCCAGGCCGATGCCGCTGAGCTGGAAGGCCGGGCCGCCGATCACCGCGCCGCCGATGGCCAGCACCAGCATAACCGCCGCAATGCAAAGGTTCCGGTTTTTGGTGAAATCCACCTTGTTCTCCACCAAGGTGCGCAGCCCCACGGAGGAAATCATGCCGTACAGGACGATACAAGCGCCGCCCAGCACACAGTTGGGGACCGTCTCCACCACGCCGATGACCTTGCCCAGGAAGGAAACCAGGATGGCAATGCAGGCCGCCACCCGCAGGGAAGCGGGATTATAGTTGCCCGTGGCGGCCAGCACCGCCGTGTTCTCGGAATAGGTGGTGTTGGCCGGACCGCCGATGCAGCCCGCCACCATGGTGGCCAGACCGTCGCCCAGCATGGTGCGGTGCAGGCCGGGATTTTTCGTAAAGTCCTTGCCCACCACCGAGCCGTTGGCGTATACATCGCCCACATGCTCCACACAGGTGACGATGGCGATAGGCGCGATCATGCCGATGGCCTTGAGATCAAACTCCGGCAGCACAAATTTGGGGACCTCCAGCCAGTTATGGCTGGAAACCGCCTGCAGATTCATCAGCGTTTCCGGCGCAGCGCCGGTCTTCACCAACACCAGGGTCAGGAGATAGCCAGCCGCCAGAGCGATGACGATGGAGGACATCTTCACCATCCCCTTGCCATAGCTGGAAAGGATGATCGCCGTCAGGCAGACGAACAGGGCGATGCCCCAGCTCCAGTAATAGGCGGGAGTAAAATGGGTGATCCCGTTGGCCTGAATGTTGTTGATGGCCGCGCTGGCCAGATTCAGGCCGATGATGGCGATCCCCACGCCCCGAACCACCGGAGGGAACAGCTTGTCCATGAAACGGTTGCCGAACAGCCGGATCAGCAGCGCCAGCAGGACATAAAAAGCGCCAGCCACGATGATGCCGCCCATGGCCTTGGGGATGTTGGCCTTGTCGCCGCCGATCACCGCCTGCAGCGCGGCGATAAAGGCAAAGGAGCTGCCCAGGAAGGTGGGCATACGGCCCCGGGTGCACAGATGAAACACAAGGGTCCCCACACCCGCCGCAAACAGGGCCACACCGACATCCAGGCCGGTCAGGATCGGCACCAGGATGGTGGCGCAGGACATGGCGAACGCGTGCTGCAGGCCCAGCAGCAGCATTTTCCCTGCGCCTACCTTGGGATACTCCTTGGCGCCCGGGAAAAGAGCCTGGTTGATTTTGGAAAATACCGTCATTCTCATCCTCCTCCGTTTTTTCCGGCGCATACCGGAAACACACGAAACACCCCGTCCCGCATGTATTATAAAAAATTTACCATTCCGTGCAAGCTGCTGTCAAGACAAAAGCCGACATTTCCCGTCAAGAAATTCCCCGTCAAATCCGCTCTTTTCTTGTGTATCTTACCTCTATCTTTTTTCCGCCAGATGTGCTATGGTTATATTGAGTTTCCTTACGCGGCGGCAATTCCTCCTTTTTCCAGGGGAATCGCTCCGGTTATGAAGCCTGAAAGGACTTTAACGAGTATATGAACCACGATGCCTTTTCCGCCGGGGTGGAGCCCGGCGGCTTGTATTCCAGCCAGGAAATCAAAATTCTCATCTGCTATATGCTCGCTGGAGTGGACGAACCCCTTCCCCGGCAATCGGTGCTGGAGATCATCGCCGCCGGCGGCATGGCCAACTTCTTCGAGGCCGGCGCCGCCATCGACGAGCTGATTCGTCTCCATAATCTGACCGAGGGGGAGGACGGCCGGCTTTACCTAACGGAGGATGGGCGCCAGGCCGCCTCCACCCTGTCCGGTATGATTCCCTTCACCCTGCGGGAGCGTTCCGTCCAGGCGGCCCTCAAGCTGCTGACCCGGATGCGCCGGGAAAAGGAGAACCGAGTGACGGTGAAAAAGCTGGAACACGGCCGGCTGGTCACCTGCGAAATCCAGGATGCAGGCCAGCCTCTTCTCTCCTTTTCCCTGCGGGTGGCGGACGATCTCCAGGCGGGACTGATCCGGGAGCGGTTCCTGGAGGATCCCACCCTGATCTACAGCAGCCTGATCGCCCTGCTCACCGGCGACGCCGCCTGGAAGCGCAACGGTAAGCGGATCGAAATTGATCTGCCCTAAACAGCTTGGAACCATATAAGCGCCACATCGGCGGGAGGAATCCCACCAATGTGGCGCTTTTTTGTCGTGACGGAAACCGCCGCTGGCCGACGGAGGCGCTTCTTCCGCCTTCCTGTCAAACATCGCGAATAAACGAGCTTACATATTGGAAAAACCAGCGGCAGATAGGGGGCACGCTTGTTAATGGGCCGCGGGGCAAGGAGGCAAGAGAAAAATTTTCACTGCGCCTTGATGGCTCCGACTGATGCCAGATCATTTTAAGCCCCGTACAAGCCTCCGGATTCGCCGCTGGTTATGACTTCTGATTTCCGCTTTCCTTTCCGTCCCTTTCGACGCGGGAATACACCGTCATGGACACGCCGGTATCCCGAATCAGGATATCCGCCGGCAGCCTAGAGAATTTACAGGATACATACAAATCCCCCGCCGCGCCGGACACGTTGCACACCTGGATGAAATACACGCACCAGAACCAGGATGTGGGAACCAGAAAATTCAGGATGAGAAGCACGACGCCCCACACCACAATGGGCGCCAGGGCAATGACAAGATGAGATCTCTTGTTGAAATACGCCTCGCTTCCGGCATAGGCGTACAAGCCGGTAAAGCCATAACGGACCTTCTCGCCGCTGTAATGCTTCATGCATATGCCGTGTACCAGCTCGTGCAGCAGCATATACGCCACCAATCCCGCCAGCAGAACGCCCCACCGGCCCGCATATGCCAGCCAGCCGGCGCTGGAATCCAACAGCGTCGAAAAGGGCGCCATAACCGCGCCGACGGCGACCATCGGCAGAGCGATCAGCAGCGCCAGCCCGTTTACCAGCAGCGTGCTTTTCCTGTCCTTCTGCAAATCGATTTTCAGCAGCTCGCTGTACCCCTCTGGAAGCGGCGACGCGTTTTCCATTTCTCTCCCTCCAGCCGTCTTCTATTCCTTATCCAACAGCGCCAGGACCTCGCTCTCGCTCATGTGGTAGGCGCGGGTGTATTTGGACTTGGTGAAGGTGTCGATGACCGCCTGCCGGGTCAGCTCGTTTTTCTTGGAAAGGATGTTGCGCAGGGTGGCGCAGCTCCCTTTCCAGGCCTCGTAGCCCCGGGGCGCGGTGGTGGAACCCGCCTTCGCCCACCGCTCCATATGGTAGGGCATCTCCTCATCCAGCTCGGCCACCATCTGATCGTATAGGGCCAGCAACCGGTCGGTGGCAAAGGTGGTCCGGAGATACTTTCCATAGGTGGAGATGAAGGTTTCCCGGAAGGTCCGGTTTTTCATCAGCCCCACCATCAGGCTGGTGTCGAAGTTGCGCCCCACGCCGTGACCGCTGGGATTGACAATCTCCTCCACCATATTCCACTGGTAGGTGCTGGGGGACATGGCCCAGTCCAGATCAAACAACACCCAGCGCCACTTGTTTCCCTCTCCCCGCTCCTTATAAAACTTGATGTTGCCGGTATCGGTATTGTTGAAAAAGGATTCCACAATCCACCAGTTCATCATTTCCGGCACATCCACCACCGAGCAGATGTACTCGTAATTCTCCTGCACGGTGAGGTCGTGGGTCTTCACAAAATTCAGCAGCTCCTTGTATTCCACGGTGTTGCCGCTCATCACGGTATAGGTGCCCTTGATCATATCCAGATTTTCCGAATCGGTGCCGTGGTGGTTGGCGGTATAGTCCTCGTCGATCTTCTCCCGGAGATCATAAATCCCGTTGTATTGGCCGTTGATATACACCACCACCGGCCGGTAATCCATGATGTCCAAATCCATCTGCCCCTTCACCGCCATGGCGCAGAAGGCGTCCCGGATATGGGCGCTGGTGTTGTCCTGCCCGGAGCTGCGCAGCACAAAGGCGGAAAAGACATTCACGTCGTTGTCCTTGAAAAAGGGGTAGCAAACCTCCGTGGGTCCATACTTATCCCGCAGGTTGATGGAAAAGCTCTTCTGATCCAGCGCCCGGCTGTACTGGCCGAACACCTTGATGCCGGCGTTGAACTGCACCTGGGCGTTGCCCTTCTCATCCATATATTCAAAGTGGATGGGACGCTCCCAATCCTTCCAGAAATTGGCCCCCTGATAAGGGAAGGTGCTGCTTTTCCCCGGCCCGTCCGCGAAAATCCCCGTGTTGTAATCGTATAGGTTGGCGTCCTCGGTGGAGAGAAAGATCACCGGCATGTTGTGGGTGCGTCCCACAATCAAGCTGACGGAGGTGTCGTCGGACGGCAGCCGTCCCTCCATAAACGCCCTGGCGCGGATGGTAACGGTTTTATCCACGCTCACCGGTCCGGAATAGACCGGGGAGGAGGCGGTGGGCTCGCTGCCGTCGGTGGTGTAGCGGATGACGCAGCCCGGCGCCTCCATGGCCACGGTATCCCCCTGGTTGGCATAGCCGGTGGAGCGGGAGAAAACCGGCGTGGGCGACGGACCGCCCAGTCCCTGAGAGGGATTGGCCTGCCCGGGTGTCATGGCGGTGAAATAATATGTCTTGGGGTCGGTATCGGACACCAGCCCGCAGGCGTAGCCGTCGTCCAGCCGCCCCAGCCGAAAATCATCCACCACCACGCCGGCCGGATCGATGAGATAGAGCATCTCTCCATAGCGGTTGAGACCCATATCCAGAAAAATCTCACCGGTTTTTGTGTTCACCTTTGCCTCGTCGGCACAGTAGATGACCTTGTATTCCCCGGGCTGAAGGGTGATATCCGGCAGCGTCTGCCACCGGGAAGGGTCTTTTTTGTCAGAAAGCCTGTAGCCGTTGAGGCTCACAGGCTTGTCCGTGGGATTATGCAGTTCCAGATAATCATACCGCTGCTTGTCCGACGCCGTCGGGCCGGTGCGGTTCACCGAGGCCGCCTCCGAGATCACAGCCTCCTTATTTTTGGGGTACTGGGCGCTGTCGATGGAATCGAATCCCGGCAGGGTGTTGGCCGCTCCCGGCGTGGCCTTGGCGAAAAACTGGGTCTTTTCCGGATCATTGGCCGTGCGGCCATAGGTCAGGTTGGCGGTCAGCTCATAAACCGGCAGCTCGTCCGCCAGCTTGCCGTCCCCGGCGTAAAGGGAGAGCACCGATTCCTTTCCCGACAGCACAAAAGAGGCGTGAAGCGGCCCGCCCTCGGCGTAGGCTTTGCTTTTATCCGATAAATACACAATCTGATATCCCCCGGCTGGAATGGTGACCGCGGGGAAGGTCCACTTATTCGGCTTGGCCGGATCGTCGGACAGGGTGAAGGCGGACAGATTCAGCGGCGCGTCCCCGTAGTTGTACAGCTCCACCCAGCTGACGAAATCCCCGTCCTCGTCCGCCAGGGTGACGGTGCTGTCGGTGGAATATTCGTTGATCCGGACGGTGGCGTCGGAGGCCGGAACGCCGGTGCCGGGCTTTTCATGCGCGATGGTTTCGGCATTGGCCGCCCCCGGCGTGGGCCGGGCGAAATAGACCGTATTCCCCTTTTCGTCCAGCCCGCAGGTCATATTCTCCTGCAAATTCTCCAGTGCGATATGCCCCAGCTCCCGGCCGTGGGGATCATATAAGAAGATGTCCTCCCGCTCGGAATTGATGCTGTAGGGCAGGTGGACGATCCGCTTTTCTATATCCGTGGTGTTTTTACCGGAGGCGTAAACCACAAAATATTCCCCCGGCTGGATGGTGATATCCGGGAAAATATATTTCCCCTTTTTCTTCGCGTCGTCCGTCAGCCCGTAGTCCTTGAGGCTGATGGGCTGGTCGGTGGGATTGTGCAGCTCGATCCAATCGGGATACTCCTCGTCGTTGTCCGCCAATATCCCGTTGTTTTTGGCCATGACTTCCGATAGCTGCACGTCGTCCGCGGCATTCTTTCCCCCGGTGGATGCGCACGCCCCCAGAAGCGCGATCATGAGCAGAAGGGCCGCCGACAGCAGCGCCAGGCATTTTTTCTTCATCTATCTTCAACTTCCTTATTCTGTCAATTTCCTTCTTTCATATTACCAGAACCAGCGGAGAATTGCAAGGCATAGGTTGCTGCACCCTATCCCCTTTTTCCCGGCGGAAGCTCCCCGAAAACCAAAACCGCCTTGAAAGGAATCCACCCATGAGCAGCAGAAGCTTACGCCGCAAACGCCTTTTCCGGCCGCCGGCCTCGCCGGGGACCTCCCAAAAGATCCGACAGATAGAGGAACCCCCGACCGGACGCCGGTGGCCACAGTCTTTCCCTCCGCCCCCGATAAAACCGAGGAAATTCCCTGCCGAAACGTTCATCCAAAAGGAGGGACGGATGTCTCCGCCCCTCCTTTTTACCCTTGCAGACGCCTTTTTTTCTCCCAGTATTCCCCCATGGAATACCCCCGCTCCTCCGTGACCTCCCTCCCCAGAAAAGGGGGAGGCTGGAAGGCGTACGCCTCTTCCAACGAGGCAAACTCCACCTCGGCATAATAAAAGGCTGTGGGCGTTTCCTCATCCACCAGACTGCACTCCAGCTTCAGCCCGTCAGGCAGAGCATAAACCCGATAGTCCTTGCGGACCAGCGGCATCTCCAGCAGCTCCTCCAACCGGGCGAAGGTCTCCGGCTCCAGCGGCAGCTCCACCTCCTGGCGGGCGATGGTTCCCTCCCCCTTGAAGCAGAGGCGATAATCGGTCCCCGCCGCCCCGCGGGACCGGCGGATGCGCACCGTGGGTCTGACGCAGAGATAGCCCTGGCATACCTCCGCCCTGGACAGCTCCTGCAATCCTTCCGGGAAGCCGTCTATCAAAAATTTGCGTTCGATTTCCACAATATCCTCTCCCGTCATCGCTGATCCTCTTTCCGTCCCCTGGTCTTTGAGCGGATATGTAGCTTATCCCGCCAGTCGTCGGCGGCGCAGGCGATTCCCGGCCGGCGCATTCCCGGAAAAGCCCGCAACATCCGTTTTTGCAGCCCCTTGGTTTCCAGCATCAGCCGGTCCCGCATTTCCCGCAGCTCCTCCGCCTTGGTCCGCAGGACGGCGGCCGCCTTGTCGGGCAGGGATTCTTCCTCCCCCTTCGTCTCTCGGCTCTCCCGCCGCTTTTCCCCATACCGGTCCAGGGTGCTTTCCAGCCTCAACACCACATCCTCGGCGGACGGCAGGCGATCCAACTGCTCCTTAATCAGCGCCGACAGCTTGTCCAGTTGCTCCAGCTTGTTGCCGATAGCCCGGGCAATGCGGAAGGAAAGCGCGCAGTCCACCGCCAGCACCGCCGTCATCGCGGCGGCCAGAATCGCCGGAAGATGTTGGTTCCAGCCGTACAGCAACCCCACCAGCGCCTCGAACCAGGGCTGGATGAGGTAGACGAAGGCCGTCGCCAGCCCACCCCAGGCCAGGGAGATCAGCAGGCAGATCCGGCCGTTCAAATTGAAGCGGAAATGGGAGTAATCCCACCACCGGGCGTGGAACAGCTTTTCCATCAGCCAGGAGGTGAAGTATTCCACCACCGATGCCAGAAACGCCCCCGCGGCGAAAATCACCGGAACCGCCACCCACAGCTTGTCGATGCCGTCCCTCACCGGCAGCAGGAAAATCAAAATCAGCACGATTCCGCAGCCGTAGATCGGGCAGAAGGGGCCGTTGAGGAACCCGCGGTTGACAAAGCGTTTTTCCTGAAAGGAACACAGCACCGTTTCCATCAGCCAGCCGCAGAAGCTGTACATAAAGAAATACAGCGCCATATCCGTCAGCGAATAAGGCATAACGCCCACCTCTCCCATATGATGTGATCATGCCCCGTCATTCCGACAGGGCGATAAAGGCCGCCAGGCTCCCTCTCTGCGGTCCCGCCGCCCGATGGGACCAGAACAGCTCCGGATGGCAGCGGGTACACAGGTCGGTAAGGGTGATATTGCCCGCCGGCACCCCTGCCTCCAGCAGGATCCGCCGGTTGATCTCCCACAGGTTCAGACGGTATTTGCCGCCGGCCGCGGCCTCGTAGCAGCCCGTTTCCAACCCGTCCGCTTCCGCGGCGGTCCGGAAGCCGTCCCAGGCAAATGCCTGAGAAAAGGCGGCGAAAACCGGTTCGTCCACCTCAAAGCAGCAAGGGCCGATGGAGGGGGCGACGGCGGCCAGAATATCCTCCCGGCGGCAGCCGTAATCCGCCGCCATCCGCTCCACCGTCACCGCGCCGATCCGGGCAACGGTGCCCCTCCAGCCGGCGTGGGAGGTCCCCACCACCCGGCGGACGGGGTCGACAAACAGCAGCGGTACACAATCGGCATATTGGGTGCAAAGCACCACGCCCGGCTCATCGGTCAGCAGCCCGTCGATATCGGCGTAGCCCCGCTCCCGGTCCACCCCTCTGCCGCGATCGGCGGCGGTAGCGTTGCGGATATTCACATGGTGCTCCTGAGCGGATACCACCACCTGCCCGGCGTCCATGCCAGCCGCGGCGCAGAACCGGTGGAAATTCTCCCGCACACACGCCGGATCATCCCCTCGGGTGAAGCTGAGATTCATCGAAGCGTAGATACCCTCGCTCACGCCGCCCAGCCGGGTGGAAAAGCCGTGACGGACAAAGGGCAGCGCATCAAAGGCCGGGAAGGTATAATACACCACCCCGTCCTTCTCATGTGTGGTCATCCTTTCGCTGTGGGGCAGCATCAAGCCTTTCCTCCCCTTCCCGCCTTCACGGCATCCTCGCAGGCGCGGATCAGCAGGCCGCACACCGTATCGGCGCCGAATTTCCGCAGCGTCTCCTCCCGGATTTTTTCCCCGTCATAGGAGGCGGCGCGGTCCAGCATATGCAGCATGGCTTCCGCCAGAGCGGCGGGATCCTCCGTCGGCACCAGCAGGCCGTTGTCCGGCGTGACGATATCCTCCGGCCCTCCGCAGCGGGTGCTGATCAGCGGCTTGCCGCAGGCGGCGCTTTCATTGAGCACGCAGGAAAGGGTCTCCGTCCGGGAGGAACAGACAAAGCAGTCGCAGCCGTTCATAAAACGGACGGCCTCCTCCCGGGGGATGGTTCCCACCAGCCGGCAACAGTCCCCCACGCCCCCTTGATCGATCCGGCGCTGCAGCTCCTCCCGCAGCCCCCCGATTCCCGCGATTTCCAGCCGCACAGGGCGCTGTGTCCGCGCCTTGAGGCGGATAAACGCGTCGATCAGCAGGTCATATCCCTTGATGGGACGAAGCTGTCCCATGGCGCGGAAAAGGAACGCCTCCCCCTCCCGCGGGATATCCAGGGGCCGGAACCGCTCCCCGTCCACAATGTCCGGGATAATCCGGGTTTCCCCATACGGCTCCATCACCCGACGCAGAGCGGAGCTGACGCAGGCGTTCACCTGCGCCTCCGCCATCACCCGGCGCAGCCGCCGCCGGATCAACCCCTCCTCCGGCTCGGTGATCACATAGGAGGAATGCTCCATGAAAAACAGCGGCAACTTCTCCTCCCGGCAGAGGGCCATCGCCTCATATCCCTGGAGAGAGGAGCGGAGATTCACCACATCCGGCCGGCCCCATTCCGCCTCGATCCGCCGATACAGCTTTTGCAGCATACGGGTGCGCTGCCAGCATCGCCCTTTTTCCCACCGCGGCGTCCAGTTGGGATGGGTGTAGCGGTAGGTGGGCACGCCCTTCACCCTTTCCACGCTGATGCCGTGGCGGCCCGGCCGCAGCTCGCCGGTGACATTGACGTAAGCCACCGCTATCTCCACCCCGCGGGCCGCCAGCGCCTCCGCCTGTTCTTGATAAAAGGTGCCCAGCAGCGGCGCCTCTTTTGTGGGATACCAGGAAGGAATCATCAATACCTTCATTCAGCTCCAGCCTTTCCCTGCGTGATTAAAATGTATTATACGCCCGGATAGAAGGATTACGCAACCACTCCCGGAAAAAACTTCCGCCTCGCCCCTTGTCCGCCGCCTCGCCCGGCTGCCGCAAGCGGATTATAAGCGCCGCCAAAGGCGCGCCTTTGCGCAGGCGTTTCCCCGTGGGGAATCCGTCGGGGCCCCTTCTCATATCGCGAAAGCCGAGGGGCGTTTCTCCTGAAATCATTCTGTAAATCCGCCGGCTGTGCCGGCGGATTTACGAAAACGCCGGAAGGGCTCCGGTACCGGCAACATCCAAAGGGGGCCAAGCAACCGGCATTTGCCAGGCAGCGCGCTCCTCTTCCCCTCTCGCGATTCAAGCGACAACTGCCTCAGGCGGCCTCAAAGAGCGAGGGCGGCCCGGCTTCCGCTTTACCGCCCCCGCTTCTTTTCCTCTCATCGTTTCCTCTTTTGCCCTCCGCCTATTTCTTCTTTTTCCTGCTCATTTCATACGCAACGCTAAAATTTTCCCGAATCCCCGGCATTGCCTGGGGAATCCTGCAATAAACGGCCGGCCAGTTTTTGCCGAAGCCCGCCATCCTCTTCACGCCGTCCGCCCAGGCCCCCGACTGCTTTGACGGTTTTGGCTGTGATAGGCGGCAAAAGCGTCCCGCGACTTCCCTGTTCCGGCGATGGGCGGCCTATCTCCTTTCCTCCATATGATTCTCCATCCAAGCCACCACATCCTCCAAAAACTCATCCTTATTGGTTTCATGATGCAACTCATGCCGCGCCCCCGGATAAAGCTTCAGGGTCACGTCTCGGACGCCAGAATCCTTCACCAGCGTATACACCTTCCGCACCCCCTTGCCGAACTGGCCCACCGGATCCATATCCCCCGAAAGGAAGAGAATGGGCAAATCAGCGGGGATTTTTTCGCTCCACTTCCTGCCCGTCACGCTGTACAGAAGCTGAAACAGGTCTCGGAAGCCCGCGTTGGTAAACACAAAGCTGGTGGCCGGATCGTCGTCCACCCCCTCGTAGGAAGAGGCGTCCCGGGAAAGCCACTCGTGACCTGTCTTCACCTCACCGTAACGGCTGTTATATTCCTTGAAGGCCAGTTTGTTGAGGAAGTCACCCCGGCTGCGGCCGCCACAGAACCGGACCATCAGCCGGGACAGCAGTATCCCGACGCCGTTGAGAGGATTGGGGCCGGAGGTGCCGCAGCAGATATAGCCGCTGAGTCCATCGGCATACCGGGTGATGTAATTCCGGGTGATAAAGGAGCCCATGCTGTGTCCCAGCAGGAAATAGGGCAGCGCGGGGAATCTGGCCTGCATCTCCCGGCGCATCCGGTCCTCATCCTCCACCAGCCGCTTCCAGCCATCCTTCTCTCCGAAATATCCGAAATTTTCCGCGCTTCCGGCGGTGCGCCCGTGTCCCAGATGGTCGTCGCCGCATACGGCGAAGCCCCGGGCGCACAGCTCCTGAGCGAATTCGTCATACCGGCGGATATGCTCCACCATCCCGTGGCAGATCTGCACCACGCCCCGGGTCTCTTTCTCCTCCGGCGTCCAAATGCTGGCCTTGACGGTGGTCTTCCCGTCCGAACTGAGAAAGGCGATTTCCTGCGGCTCCCTCATGCTGCTTCTCCTCCTCCATATTTATATGAACCTTTACAAAT
>CAKTTT010000048.1 GCA_934615635.1 uncultured Eubacteriales bacterium
TTCCGGGACGTCTCCTTTTCCTTCGGCAGCGTGAAGGTGCTGGATCACGTCAGCTTCACGGTGGAGCCGGGGCAGACCCTGGCGGTAATGGGGCCCACCGGCGCGGGCAAATCCACTCTGATCAACCTGCTGGCCCGGTTTTACGATGTGGACGGCGGCCAGGTGCTGATGGACGACTGCGACGTACACTTCTGGAAGCTCCAGCAGCTCCGTCACGCGGTGGGCACCGCGACCCAGGATGTGTTCCTCTTTTCCGACACGGTGGAGGGCAACATCGTTTTCGGCAACCAGGCCCTCACAGAGGAGGAGGCCAGGGATTACGCCCGGCGGGCGGGTGCAGATGAATTTATTTCGAAAATGCCCGAGGGCTACGATACTATCGTGGGCGAACGGGGCGTCGGCCTTTCCGGCGGACAGAAGCAGCGGATCGCCTTGGCCAGGGCCATGGCGGTGGAGCCGGCGGTCCTGGTGCTGGACGACACCACCTCCGCGCTGGATATGGAGACGGAGAAATACATACAGCAGCAGTTGCGGGAGCTGCCCTACGCCTGTACCAAGATCATGATCGCGCAGCGGATCTCCTCCGTCAAGGACGCGGATCAGATCATCGTTCTGCGGGACGGCAAGATCGCGGAGCGGGGCACCCATGAGGAGCTGCTGCAAAACAGGGGCTATTACTGGGAAACCTACGCCCTGCAAAACGGGATAGAAACGGCGCCGGATGCGCCGGCGGCTCCGAGGGGAGGTGAGGCCTGATGGCGCGCAATAAGTTCGATGTGGACGAAACCCTGGAATCCCCTTTCAGCTTTTCTCATCTGAAGCGGGCGATGCAGTACATCAAGCGCCATAAGTTCAAGATGATCGCGGCCCTGCTGCTCAGCGCCCTGGCCAGCGTGGCGGGGCTGTTCGGGCCCAAGATCATGCAGTGGACACTGGAGGACGCGGTGCCCAACAAGGATGTGAAGCTGCTGGGCCTGCTGGCGGTGCTGTATACCGTCCTTATCGCGCTGAGCATTCTTTTCACCACCATCCGTGCCCGGATGATGGCCCATGTGAGCCAGGCCATCATCTACGACATCCGGAAGGATCTTTTTGCCCACCTGCAGAAGCTGCCCTTCAGCTATTACGACAGCCGGCCGGCGGGCAAGATCCTGGTGAGGGTGATCAACTACGTCAACTCGGTGTCGGATATTCTCTCCAACGGCATCGTCAACAGCATCCTGGAGATCATGAACGTCATCTTTATCACCATCTTCATGTTTTGGGTGGATGCGCGGCTGGCCCTTATCATTATCGCAGGCCTTCCGCTCTTCGTGCTGGTGGTGCTGCTCCTCAAGCCCCGGCAGCGGCGATACTGGCAGAACCAGTCCAACAAAAATTCCAACTATAACGCCTATCTGGCGGAGAGCATCGACGGTGTCCGGGTCAGCCAGCTTTTTGCCCGGCAGGAGGAGAACATCACCATCATGCGCCGGCTCATCGACGCCTGCCGCAAGGCCTGGATCAAGGCCATCTATATCGGCAACGCCGTGTGGCTGAGTTCCGAACTGCTGACCCAGATCGTCTTCACCTTCCTGTATCTGGCGGGCGCGTACTGGATCGGCGGCGGCATCGGCACCTTCGCGGTGCTTTTCACCATGGGGCAGTATGTCAGCCGGTTCTGGCAGCCCATCACCAACTTGGCGAATATCTATAACTCTTTTGTCAACAACATCGCCTATCTGGAGCGGATCTTTGAAACCATGGATGAGCCGGTGGTGGTGGACGACCGCCCGGGCGCGGTGGAGCTGCCGCCCATCCGGGGAGATGTGGAGTTCCGGCATGTTACCTTCGAGTATGAAAAGGACATCCACATCCTGGAGGACCTGAATCTCCAGGTCAAAGCGGGGGAGAGCATCGCCCTGGTGGGACCCACCGGCGCGGGCAAGACCACGGTGGTCAACCTTATCAGCCGGTTTTATAACCTGACCGGCGGGGAGCTGCTGATTGACGGAGAGTACGACGTCTCCGATGTGACGCTCCACTCCCTGCGCAGCCAGATGGGCATCATGCTCCAGGACAGCTTCATCTTCAGCGGTACGATCATCGACAATATCCGCTACGGGCGGCTGGATGCCACCCGGGAGGAGGTGGAAGCCGCCGCCAAGGCGGTGCGGGCTCACGATTTCATCATGGAGATGGAAAAGGGGTACGATACCGAGGTCAACGAGCGGGGCAGCCGGCTCTCCCAGGGACAAAAACAGCTTATCGCCTTTGCCCGCACCCTGCTGTCCGATCCCAGGATCCTGATTCTGGACGAAGCCACCTCCTCCATCGATACCAAGACGGAGCGGCTGCTGCAGGAAGGGATCGCCGCCCTGCTTAAGGGACGCACCTCCTTTATCATTGCCCACCGGCTTTCCACCATCAAGAACTGCGACCGGATTCTGTATATCGGGAACAAGCAGATTCTGGAAGCCGGGAGCCATGAGGAGTTGCTGGCGAAAAAGGGCTTGTATTATCAGCTTTACACCGCCCAGGCACAGGATCAGGGCGTTGCGGTTCCCACATAAGAGGAAAGCGGTTGCGGAGAGTTGGACAGGGAACCGGGATTCCCTGCTGCCGGGCCGGAGAGGAGGAAAAGAAGAGGGTGGGGCCGCGAATAAGGCGGCTTCCCCTGCGTACCTCCAGGCTTTGGATATTTTTCACACTTTTGTGCGGGTACCTGCCTTAACCAAGCCGCCGGGCTCTTTCATCCTGTTGAAAGGGCCCGGCGGTTTTGCTATACTGTTATTGGCGGGGCCTCTGGCGCCGGATCAGCGGAGGGGGATCGAAACTATGTATTTTGAGCAGACAACGCCCGAGCGGG
Source organism: uncultured Eubacteriales bacterium (assembly GCA_934615635.1). Classification (GTDB taxonomy): domain Bacteria; phylum Bacillota; class Clostridia; order Oscillospirales; family Acutalibacteraceae; genus CAKTXU01. The sequence continues at coordinate 2,849 of CAKTTT010000048.1, forward strand.
TGGGAATCTCTTCCAGAGGAATTCTGGATTTTTGGGACAGGATCGAAGGGGAGAGGCTGGAAATCCACAGCCTGATGATCCTTCGCCGGGGAAAGTGCTGCTGCGCGGGCTGGAGAAAACCCTATGGGCCGGATTATCCCCACGGGATGAATTCTTTCAGCAAAACCCTGACGGCCACCGCCGTCGGCTTTGCGGTGCAGGAGGGGCGGCTTTCGCTGGAGGATCGCCTGGTGGATATTTTCCCGGATGAGACGCCGGAGAACCCGTCGGCGCATCTGCGGCGGGCGACGGTGCGCGATCTGCTGACGATGGCCTGTGGCCACGAAACCGAAAGCGCCGACGCCTCGCCGGATTGGATACGCGCCTTTCTGCGGCATCCCTTTGTCCATGAGCCCGGCGCCCATTTTTTCTACAATACCGCCGGAACCAATCTGCTGGCCGCCGCCGTCCGCCGAAAGACCGGCCGGAATGTGACGGCTTATCTTCGGCCTCGGCTGTTCGATCCCTTGGGCATCGGGCCGGTTCCCTGCCATATGTTGGCTGACGGAACGGAAATGGGCGGCGCGGGTATGCGGCTGAGAACCGAGGATATGGCCAAGTTCATGCACTTCCTGGCGCAGAAAGGGGAATGGGAAGGACGCAGGTTGCTGCATCCGGCCTGGTTTGAGGCCGCCTGCCGCAAGCAGATCGATACCCCCGGCGATCCCTCCCGCCCGGATGGCGAGTGGGGCTGGGGATACGGTTTTCAGTGCTGGATGGGATCGGTTCCCGGGTCCTTCCGGGCGGACGGCGCCTACGGGCAGTTTGGATTCCTCTATCCCGATTTGGAGCTAGAGATTATCACCACCGCTGCGGTGCAGCGTACGCAGATACTGGTGGATTGTGTCAAGGAAACGCTGCTTCCGGCGGTGGGGGGAGAGGCGCTTCCTTGTCATCCTGCCGCCGACCGCCTTTTTCAGAAGATGGCGGAGCTCACCCTGCCGGCGCTGTATGGCGATCGCAATCCCCTCCGGGAATCGGAGCTGGCGGGAAAACGCTTTGTCTGTGCGCCGGGAGCCTGTTCCAGCCTGGAACGGCTCGTTGGGGGTGCCGGGCTGTATGCGGTGGAGGAAGGGAGCATAACCCGGCTGGCCTTTGGATTTGAGGAAGATGCGTGCATCTGGCGGGTGGGGGAGAACGGGGAGGAAAAGGAGCTCCGTGCCGCGATGAACGGCGGCTTTGCCCTCTCCGAGTGCGGCGGCAGGGTATATGCCGCCACCGCCCGCTGGCGGGATTTCAAGGCGCTGGAAATGGAGATCCGCTGCGTGGAGGCCATCGGCGGGGTTCGGTTGATTTTCCGGTTTTTGGCGAATGGCGTGACAATGGAAGCGGACGATACCCTCTTGACTTCCGACGGCTTTGGCTTGTTTGAGAGGCGGATACCCGCGCTGTTTACCGCGACAGCGGAGCCGGCGGGGGAGGCCAAATAGCGGGGAAGGGCTCGGGAAGACGCGGGCGATAACCGGCGGATCATCCGGCCGGGAATTGGTAAAAAGCATTTGACGCTAAACCAATAGGTTTCGGCATAGCTTGGCTTTAGGGAAAAGGCCTGAAAGGCACGGACATCGGCGCGCCCCGCGTTCCCTCGGCTATAGCTTCGTTTTTTAAGGAGAGGGAGCCGCCCGGTTTCCGGGTTGCCGCCGCGGCTTCCCTTTTCTCTCACCGCTTTCTCTTTTGCTTGCCGGCCTTTATACGCCCTCTCATCGTGAAGGCTTTCCCCCATCAGTGGCAGAGCCGTCGGTTTCACTAATTAACAAACCCAGCCAAAAGGATCCTTTTGGCTGGGTTTTGTCGCCTGCAGATGTTTTTTTGGGAAGTCGCGGCCGCATACGCGCTTTTTCACCCCTGTTTGGATATGGCGTACTGGCGCACAGCCGCCCCGAGCGCCGCCTTATTCCGCGCTTTCCTTACTTTCCTTTTTCAGCAGATCCCGGATTTCCTCCAGCAGCACCACCTCGTCGCTTTTCGCCGGGGCCGGCGCCTGCTTGGCCTCTGCTTCCTCGGCCGCCTTTTTCTTGGCGGTCAGCTTGGCCATGAACCGGATCACCAGGAACAGGCAGACTGCGACGATGAGAAAGTCGATGACATTCTGGATAAACGCGCCGTAGGCGATGACCGTATCCCGGATCTGGACGCTGAGTCCGGAAAAATTCAGGCCGCCCAGCAGCAGGCCGATCAACGGCATGAAGATATCGTTGACGATGGAAGTGACGATTTTGCTGAACGCGGTGCCCATGATCACGCCGACCGCCATGTCCAGTATGTTGCCGCGGGAGATGAAGGTTTTGAACTCGTTCAGGGTTTTGTTTTTCACATCTACCACTCCTTCGGTTGAATATAAGTTTAAGATAGCACAAAAAGCCCTAAGATGCAACGGAAACCCGCGCCTGGGCGGGTTTCTGCCGGCGTTGCCGGCCTCCTTTTCAGGGTAATTGCCGCCCGGCTCCTCTGCGTCGGCAGGAGGGGTGCCCGGCCACTGTGTCCTGCACCTCTGCGCGCTCTCTGTCACGCTACCGAAACCACAGGAGGGCGATGCCGCGGCATAAAAAACGCCGCGAGCACACCCCTTTCGCCCAACCGCTCTACCCTTTGGTTGCGTGGTTTCGATACGATAGGCCCACATTGGCGGCTGCTTCTTCGTAAAGGAGTGACTTTCCGCCTCGCCGCCGGAGGCCCTTCCCGCTTTTCCAAAAAGATCGGAATCCCAGTCGGGAGGCTTTCCATCCCCGTGCTTTTTCCTAACAAAACGTATGGCGGGGATTTTTGCTTATAGATCCGGATCTTTCCTGCCCCGGCTTCAGGGATCGGATACGCGATATCCGCTTCGTGTTTCATGCGCATCCCCGCGCCGGCGGCTGTCCGTTTTCAAAGACCGCCGCGTGGGAAACGGGGGGATCTATAGGCGCGGCCCTGCCGAAAAATTGATTTCGACAGGGCCGGACGTGGCACCCCCAGTAGGAATCGAACCTGCAACTAGCCCTTAGGAGGGGCTTGTTATATCCATTTAACTATGGGGGCTTATGCGGTTTTTACTGTTCCCTATCATACACCATCCCTCCTTTTGTGTCAATCCATCCCCGCCATCTTTTCCTTTTCCGCTTTTGGGTGTATACTGGCAGCGGACGGACCTGACAGAGGCTCCGTAATGCGTGAAAAGGAAGGGAAGTGTTTTCCTGTGAATCAAGCGATGGAGGATTCCGCCGCCCTGCGCTGGCTGTGCGAGGAGATTGTCCGGCTGCTGCGGCCCCGGAGGGTGATGCTGTTCAGCCGCAAGCAGGACCGGGAGGGCCGCCTCACCGCCGTGAAGCTCTGCGTCGTCATTCCCGAGGGGGATTCGGAGGCGGCGGAGCGCCGCCTTTACCTGGAGGTGGAGTCCGAGCTGCCCTTTGATGCGCTGGTGTATACCGGCGGGGAATGGAAGGAGCTGCTGGAGTCGCCCGGCAGCTTTGCCCGCCGGATTCAGGAGACGGGGAGCGTGCTGTATGAGGAGGACTAAGCATTCCAGCGACAGCCGCCGCTATTTTGACTGGATGGAGATTGCGGCTCGGGATCTGCTGGCCGCCCGGCTTCTCTTGGAGCAGGAGCAGTGCCTGGAGATTGTGGGTTTCCACTGCCAGCAATGCATGGAAAAGGCCTTCAAGGCCTATCTGATCCACGCCACCGGTGTGCCGGTGGACGGGCATAACCTGACCTGGCTGTGCCGTCAGGCGGCCAAGCGGGCGCCGGTGTTTCAGCAATGGCTGGAGGAGACTGCCTGGATGAACCGGCTGTATATCGAAACCCGTTATCCTTCCGATGTGGAGCTGGAACTGGAGATGCCGGCCTGCCGGCGGATTTATGAAACGGCGGCGGCGGTCTACGATGCGGTAAGCGCGTTGATCTACGGGAAGGGTGAGGAGGACTGAATGGTTTCACATGAAACAAGCCTCGACACGATTCGTCATTTTGCAAAAATTTTGCAGATAAACCAAGGGAGAAATGCCCAAAAAATAAAGAAAATCCCTTGCGCGGAGGAGGGATGAAGCGTATAATACAGTCCTGCGCTGTGGCCGCCGGCTGAAACTGCCGGCTGAAACCGGCAGCCGAAAGCGAAAAAGAAAGGACGGATATTATGCGTTATACGATCCGCCTCCTGGCGGCGATATTGGCGGGGGCTTTGGCGGCGCCCGTCTTGACGGGATGTTCGCTGCCGACGGGAGGATCCGCCTCGGAGCCAAAATCCTCCGCCGCGGCGGGAAACATCACCTCCGGCGGCGAGCCCCGGCCCACCGCGCCCGCGCTGGATTTCAATCCCTTAACCGGTTTGTATGATATGGAAAAGGGGGATTCCTTCCGGCCGTTGGCCGCCATGATCGGCAACAATGACCGCTCCCGTCCCCAGTTCGGTTTGGAAAAGGCGGATTTGTACGTTGAAGCGGAGACGGAGGGGGGCATCACCCGCATTATGGCGGTGTTCGCCAACGCCTCCCGGGTGCCGGAACAACTGGGGCCCATCCGCAGCGCCCGGACGCCCTTTGTTCTGCTGGCGCAGTCGCTGGATGCCATATACGCCCACTGCGGCGGCAGCGTCAATGGACTCAAGGCCATTAAGGAGCTGAAAATCCAGGATATCGAGGGGCTGATCTACGACGGCTCCACCTATTGGCGGGATGCGGAGCTGCGCAAGACCAAGGGTGCGGAATACAGCATGATGACCAGCGGGGAGCTGCTGGAAAAACGGATCGCGGCGAAGGAATATCCGAGCGAAACCTCCAGAGGAGCTCCCTATGTCTTTGGGGAAAGGGAAGGCGACTACGACGCCGCCAGCCTGGACATTTATATTTCCAGGCTGCAGAAGATCAGCTTCCAGTACGAGCCGGAGGAACGGCTGTATTACAAATTCAACGGCACGTCGGCGGAGGGAGAACCCCACGTCATGACCAACGGCGTGCAGCTTGCGGCGACGAATGTGATTGCGATGTACGACAACTTCTACAAGGAAACAGATTCGCCTGTGACCACCTACAGCTTTACCCTGGAAAGGGGAAGCGGCTCGGTTTTCACCGGCGGCCGGGGACGGCCGATCCTTTGGACCCGCGGGGACGACGGGCTGCAATTCCAGGAAAGCGACGGCAGCCCCCTGGCTGTGGCGCCGGGCAAGACCTATGTGGTGCTGATTCGAGACAGCTACGCTGCCAATTCCACTTTTCAATAAGACAAAGCGTTTGGGGGAAATGTTTCACATGAAACATTTCCCCCAAACGCTTTATTATCTACAGGGGATGTGTTATAATACCACAAGAAGAAACGGACAAGTGGGCTTCAACCGATAATGAGGTGAAACGATGGGCAAAATCATTGCAGTGGTCAACCAGAAGGGCGGCGTGGGCAAAACCACCACCACGGTGAACCTGACCGCGGCGCTGGGGGCGAAGAGCAAGCGATGCCTGTTGGCGGATATCGATCCCCAGGGAAACGCCACCAGCGGCTTGGGGGTGGACAAGCGGAAGGGAGGTCCTTCCACCTATGAGCTGCTGATCGGCACCGCCCAGCCGGAAGAGGTGGCGGTGAGCACCCGCTTCAAGGGGGTGGACCTGCTGCCCTCCAGCATGGAGCTGGCGGGGGCGGAGATCGAGCTGGTGGAGCTGAACCGCCGGGAAAGCCGGCTGAAGGCCGCGCTCGCCCCACTGCGGGAGACCTACGATTACATATTGGTGGACTGCCCGCCTTCTTTGGGGCTGCTGACCTTGAACGCCCTTTGCGCGGCGGACACGCTGTTGGTGCCGATTCAGTGCGAATATTATGCTTTGGAGGGGCTCTCCCAGCTTATGGCCACCGTCCGTCAGGTGAAGCGGCTGTATAATCCGCAACTGGATATGGAAGGGGTGCTGCTGACCATGTACGACGGGAGGCTGAACCTGACCCAGCAGGTGGTGGCGGAGGTCAAACGGTTCTTCCCCCGCAAGGTGTTTTCCACCGCGATTCCCCGCAGTGTGCGGCTTTCGGAGGCGCCCAGCTTCGGCAAGCCCATCCAGTATTACGACGGTGGCTCCCGGGGCGCCCAAGCCTATGATCAATTGGCGGGGGAGCTGTTGGAGAAAAACGGCAAGGGCCGCTGAGCGCCCGGCAAGAAAATAAAGGAGGCGGCTGTTATGGCGATGAAAAAAGGCGGGCTCGGCAAGGGCCTGGAGGCGTTGTTCGCGGAAAACGCCATGGAGGATGAGGGCAGGACGGTGACGCTGCCTATCGGGGAGATCGTACCCAACCGCGCCCAGCCCCGGAAGCAGTTCGACGACGAGGCGCTGGCGGAGCTGGCGGAATCCATCGCCAGCCATGGCGTGCTGCAGCCGCTGCTGGTGCGGCCTCTGACCGACGGCAGCTACCAGCTAGTGGCGGGGGAGCGGCGGTGGCGCGCCTCCCGGATGGCGGGCTTGGCCGAGGTGCCGGTGGTGGTCCGGGAGATGAGCGACCGGGAGGCCGCTGAGCTGGCCTTGATTGAGAATCTGCAGCGGGAGGATCTGAATCCCATGGAGGAGGCCCAGGGCTATCAGACGCTGATGGAGGCCTATGGCCTCACCCAGGAGGAGGCGGCCCGGGTGGTGAATAAATCCCGGCCCGCGGTGGCCAATTCCCTGCGGCTGCTGCATCTGCCCGAGCCGGTAAAGGAGCTGGTGGGGAAGGGGCGGCTGGCGGCGGGCCATGCCCGGGCGTTGCTGGCCTTCCCGGAGGAGCTGCGGGAGCAGATGGCGGAGGAAACGCTGGAGAAGGGCCTTACGGTCCACGAGCTGGAACGCCGCGCCAGGCAGAGCGGCGGAAAGACGAAAAAGTCGGAAGCTGTCAAGGCGTTCGTCGGCAATCCCCTTCACCGGGAGGTGGAATTGGCGTTGGCCGAGCAGATGGGCCGGCGGGTTCGGGTGACGGCCGGACGCAAAGGGGGCACCCTACAGGTGGAATTCCTGGACGACGCCGATCTCAAGGCGCTGGCCAACCGCCTTACCGGCGAGGATAAAGAAGCGGTGAAGCTGATTTGAATTGTTTCACGTGAAACAATTCGCTCGGCCGCGCCGCGGCCGGGGATCATGGCGGGGAAGCCGCTGCTATAAAAGGGACCGTGGGAAGCGCCAAACGGCGCTTCCCACGGTCCCTTTTACATGTTTCAGATAAAGTTCACCTTGATATCCGCGTTGCTGGTGGTGACCTCCAGCCGGTTGGGAAGAGAGGGATCCCCGCTTTCCGAGAGGTTGTTGGAGCCGTTGGAGGTTCGGCCTCGGACATAAAAGGTGCGGGGATCGCCTGCTACGGTGCCTTGCACGTCGCCGTTGGTGGTTTTCAGGGTGGTGACAGGGGATTTCAGCGTGTTCAGGCGAATGGGCGCGTTGCTGGAGCGGGCGGAGAGGCTTTCGCCCGCCTTGACGTTTGTCAGCAGCACCTCGCCGTTGCTGGTTTCCAGCACCGCCCGGCCGCAGTCCGCCGCTTCCAGGGTCACGCTGCCATTGGTGGTGCGGGCGTTGAGCTCGCCGGTGATCTGCAGGTTCTGCAGGGTCAGCCGGCTGTTGGTGGTGGAGATATGTGCGGAGGCCGCTTGTATGTCGGTCAGCTCCATGCCGGCATTGGTGGTGGATACCTCCAGGGCGGTGCAGCCGATCCGGGAGAGGGTGACAGGGGCGTTGCTGGTGTGGAAATCCGCTTGCGAGAGGTTGGGGTAGTCCGCCGCCTTCACCGCCGCATTGGTGGTGCCGACCTCCAGGCCAGCGGCATAATCCGATGGGAGCTGTACCGTCACCTCCCGGGAGCCAGTGTAAAAGTTGTAAAAAAGGCCCCGGAAAAGGGAATCGAAGCCGGAACGGCCGCGGTGGGTGATGGAAATACGGCCCGCCTCCGCCTCCAGCGTGTACCGATCTCCCTCCTCCTCGCGGTAAAAGACATGGAAGTCACCGTCGGGAGAGTGCTCCAGCCTTACCGGCTGATCCCGCACATCGATGCGAATCTCCGTCACGCCCTCCAGCGAATAGCTCTGGGTTTTGTCCACCCCTTCCTTTCGGGTGGTAAGGCGGTGATAATCGAAGCCGCCCAGGGCGAAGCCTGCGCCGGCGATCAGCACGCCCGCGGCGCAGAGGCAGGCGGACACGAGCAGAAGAATTTTAGACGCTTTCATAAGGGTACCTCCGTTCTGTTTTCCGCCGGAAGCCCGGCCGGAGAAAATGGTGAGATCAGGCCAGCCATTTTTTGCGCCGGAAGCTGTTCGCAATGGCTCCGGTCAGCCAGACGGTGAAGCGGAGAAGGAGCTGAAACAGCTTGACCGCGCCCACCAGACTTAAAAGGCAGAGCCCGCAGAACAGAAGGCCTGCGCCCAACTGGAATACGCCTGCCGGCAGGCTTTGGGGCAGGACGAAGGCGGTGCCTACAACCCCCACAAGGCCGACCAGCCCGAAGGAGAGAACCAGGATAAATACGCAGGCCATGAGGATCCAGAGGCAGGCATAGAGCACAAAGGCCGCCGCTGCCAGGGGGATGGCGATGCCTAGCAGGATGGGAACGCCGAAAATCAGGGCGATGATCTTCATGACCCGGAGAAAGAGAGAGGGCTGCCGGACGGGGGTGTATGCCGCCATCACCTTTTCGGCGATTTCCTCCACCGGACCGCAGTCCGCCACCGCCTCCTCTTCCGTTTTTCCGTTTTCCATCCGATCCAGGATCAGTTCGCTGTAAAATTCGGCGGCGCGCCGCCGCTCCTCGGCCGGAAGAGCGGCGATGAGCCGGTCCAGCCGGGCGATGAATTCCGCTTGTGTCATGAAAACATCCTCCTGTCGGGATTATTCGCAAAAATCGATGTCGATGGGGGCGTTGCTGGTGACCGCTTCCAGGTGGTTGGGCAGGGAGGTATCCTCCCAATTGCCGGGCAGACTGCTGCGGGCGTTGGAGGTGCGGCTGATGATGGAATAGGCGCGGGGATTGCCGATCACCGTCCCCTTCAGGGCGGCGTTGGAGCTTTTCAGCCGGATGCGGGGGGAGGCGAGACGATCAAGCTGGATTTTCGCGTTGCTGGTGGCGGCGGATATCGCTTCGGCGGCCGCCACCTCGTGGAGCTGGATGGCCCCATTGCGGGTTTCCACCGAGGCCCGGGTGCAGGCGACGCTCCGCAGATTGACCTGGGCGTTGGAGGTGCGAAGCTCCAGCGGGCCGTCTGCGCGGACGGTTTCCAGCGTTACGCCGCCGTTGGAGGAGGTGATGACGACGGAGCGGGCTCCCACGGCGGAAAGGAGGACGGAGGCGTTGGTGGTGCAGGCCTCCAGGGAGGAGCAGCCGATCCGGGAGAGAGTCAGGCCGCCGTTGCTGGTATGAAAAGAGGCGGCGCTCAGGCTGGGGAAGCCCGCCGCGTGAAGGGAACCGTTGGTGGAGCGAATATCCAGCAGGCCCGCATAGGCGGCGGGGAGCTGGATCAGGATTCGGCGGACGCGGAAAAGGTGATAGAAGCCCCGGATCAGGGACATGGGGCCCAGGACATGACGATGAAGGAAGCACACCTTGCCGTCCTCGGTGCTGGTGTGGTAGTTGTCGCCGGAATCCTCCCGGTAATAGATGTGGAGCCAGTCGTCGGGGGAGGGCTCCAGGACCACCGGCTGGTCCCGCACGTCCACGTGGATTTCCGTCACGCCGCCGCAGGAAAGCTGGCGCTTTTTCTCATCCAGGATCTGAAGCTTGTTCTGCGCCGGCTGCTCCTGAAGTAGGGCGGCGGCCGCTGCTTCGGGCGAACCCAGCGCCTCCACGGCCTCCTCCTCGGTTTTGCCGGCCTCCATACCGTCCAGGATCAACTCGCGGTAAAAATCCGCCGCGCGGCGTCTCTCCTCGTCGGACAGGCCGGTCAAATGCCGGTCGAGCTCTTCCAAAAATGCCGCTTGCGTCATACAGATCCATCCTTTCCGATGATAGTTTCCGCCGGGTGCGGGGCGGCGGCCAAACAGCCGTTGTTTTCAATAAAGGCGTACATTTTGCGCATCTCCTCCCACTCGTCCAGAAAGGCCCGGATACGCGCCAGCCCCGCGGCGGTTATGCGGTAATATTTCCGCATACGGCCGTTGTGTTCCTGCGTAAAGGTGGTGAGGCAGCCGGCGGATTCCAGCCGCTTGAGAATGGGATACAGGGTGGATTCGGAGATGTCGATGCAGGCGGAGACGTCGCCGACGATCTTATAGCCGTAGGATGGCTCCCGGCTGAGTACCGACAGCACGCAGATATCCAGCAGCCCTTTTTTCCTTTGTATATCCACGGCCCGCCCTCCTTCTTTTATACTACGCAATGCATACTATGCAATATATAGTATAGAGACGCATCCTTGGTTTGTCAATAGCCTTTTATAAAATGGGGGAAAGCGGGGGGCCGGACACAGCCCCTTATGGGATAGTACCGGATTCAAGCGGCTGTGTCCCCGCGTTTGCCTGTGGGCAAACGCCAGACTTGGTGTTCTATCGTCAACAGCCCCTTATGGGATAGTATCGGATTCAAGCGGCTGTGTCCCCGCGTTTGCCTGTGGGCAAACGCCAGACTTGGTGTTCTATCGTCAACAGCCCCTTATGGGATAGTATCGGATTCAAGCGGCTGTGTCCCCGCGTTTGCCTGTGGGCAAACGCCAGACTTGGTGTTCTATCGTCAACAGCCCCTT
>CAKTTT010000049.1 GCA_934615635.1 uncultured Eubacteriales bacterium
CCACACCATGATCGCCACCGAACACTCGGATTTTGCCGCCTGGAGGAAGGTGTTGCCGAACCCTTGCTCCACCCCCAGCAGGACGAAATCATAAATCAAGGCGGTGCGGCCCGTCTCCTCGTCGATTTTAACGTCGAAGATAACGTCGGGCAGGGTGACCTTCTGCTTCTTGCCGTCCACCTCCCGGCGGACCACCATGTCGAAATGGGCTTTTCCGTTTTCACTTTTGCCACTTTGGAGTATCGAGGTCAGATCCAGATCGCTGAACACCGTTTTGCCGTTGATTTTGAGGATTTCGTCCCCCGGCCGCAGCCCCGACTGGTAGCTGGTGGCCTCCTCCTTGAGCTGGGCGATGGTCATGGTGGCGTACAGCCGCTCTCCTTGGCTGTTGGGCATGGTGCACACGCCGTAATAAACCACCAGCAGCACAAAACCGAGAATCAGATTCATCGTCGCGCCGGCGACCACAATCAGCACCCGGCGCCAGACTTTTTTATCACAAAAGGCCCGGGATTCCACTTTCACGGCCTCGGGCCGCGGCTCTTCGGCAGAAACCGGCGAATCCGACGGCTCCTCCCGGGAAGGCAGGGCAACCGAACCGGCACCCGCTTCGTCCTCCCCCTCCATGGAACAGAAACCGCCGATAGGCAGCAGCCGCAGGGTATACTTGGTTTCTTTTTTCCCAAACTGCAGCAGCTTGGGCCCCATCCCCATCGCAAACTCGTTGACCTTAACGCCCATGAGCTTGGCCATAACAAAATGTCCCAGCTCATGAACAAAAATGATCAAGCCGAAAATCAGAATCGCCGCCAGGATTTTCAGCACCAGCGTCAAGCCCGACATGAAAATCTCCAAAAAGCCGTCACCTCACAATTTCATGCTGTGTTCCAGGGTCAGCCTCCGGGCCTCCCGATCCGCTTCCAATACGTCTTCCACACTGCCCGCCGGCGGCAGCGTCCTCTCCAGAGCCTGCGCCGCCAGCCGCGAAATAGCGGTAAAGCCAATCCTTCCCTCCCGAAAAAGGGCCACCGCCTCCTCGTTGGCAGCGTTGACCGCTGCGGGATACAACCCTCCCCGACTGATCGCTTCCCGGCAGATAGTCATCGCGGGAAACGCCCTGTCGTCCGGCTGGAAAAAGGTCAGCTTCCCCCATTCCTCCAGCCGCAGCCGCCCCACCGGGGAGGCGACCCTCTCCGGATAGGTCAGCGCATACTGAATGGGGATGCGCATATCCGGCAGCCCCATCTGGGCAATCACCGAATGATCCTCATATTCGACCAGGGAGTGGACCACGCTTTCCCGATGGACCAGGATGTCAATCTGCTCCGGCGGCAGATCGAAGAGCCATCGCGCCTCAATAAGCTCCAGCCCCTTATTCATCATGGTAGCGGAATCGATGGTGATCTTGGCCCCCATGCTCCAGTTGGGATGGCGCAGCGCGTCCTCCAGGGTTACGTTCTCCAATTCAGCCGCCGTGCGGCCGAAAAAAGGCCCGCCGGAGGCGGTCAGAATCAAGCGCCGGAGACTGCGCCGGCCGGGAGGCGCCCCCTGCAGGCATTGGAAGATAGCCGAATGCTCGCTGTCCACCGGCAGCAGCTTCACCCCTCTGCGGGCGGCGGCTTCCATGACGAAAGAGCCGCCCGCCACCAGCGTTTCCTTGTTTGCCAGCGCCACGTCCTTTCCCGCCTCAATGGCTGACAGGGTGGGCAGCAGCCCCACCATTCCCACCACGGCGTTGAGAACGACCTCCGTTTCCTCCAAGGCGGCCGCCGCGCACAATCCCTCCATACCCGACAGAACGGTCACCGGAAGATCCCGCACCCGGTGCTTGAGGTCGGCCGCGGCATCCTCATGGAACATCACCGCCAGCCGCGGACGATACGCCCGAATCTGCCGCTCCAGCTCGGCGACGCGCGAGCCCGCCGCCAAGGCCGTGATCTCAAAGCCCAGCTTTTCCGCCACCTCCAGCGCCTGCAGGCCGATGGAGCCGGTAGAACCCAAAATGGACAAGCGTTTCGCCGGCGGTCTCTCGATTTCTCCTGTTGTTCCCATCCAAGTCATAAGCCCTTCTCCGATTTTCTTTGATCTCAATACACCAGCGGGAAATACTGCACCGCCAGCAGTGTGAAGGGAGCCACGAACATCAGGCTGTCGAAACGGTCCATCACACCTCCGTGACCCGGCATGATGTGGCCGAAATCCTTCACCTGACACTGCCGCTTGATGATGGAGGCCAGCAGATCCCCCAATACCGACAGCGGTGCGCAGATCAGCGCCAACAGCGCCACCTGCCACAGGCTGACCGTGGCGGTCACGCCCATATGATTCAAATAAAGCTGATACAGATACCCCGCTAGCACACTGGAGCCCACCGAAACCACGAAGCCGCCGATAAGCCCTTCCACGGTTTTCTTGGGGCTGATCTTCGGGCAAAGCTTATGCTTGCCGAAAAAGGTCCCGACAAAATAAGCGCCGATATCGCACAGCCAGGCCATCACGATGGCGAGAAACACATAAAACAAGCCGTCCCGGTCGTCCCCGCGGCCGCTCATGGGCCGCAGATAGGCCAGGCAGGAGATGGAAACCGGCACCAAGATGGATACGAAAAACACAAAGCCCGTGCGCTCCACCCGGAGGCTGTCGTGATAGATGATCTGAATCGTTACCAGGACGATGCAATAAACCAGCACCGCCGCCACAGCGGGCCGTCCCCGGTCCAGCCAGAGCAGGAAAGGGGAAAGGACGGCAAAAACCATCGCCGCGCTCACCAATCCCCTGTGGCCGACAAATCGGGTGACGATCAGCATCTCATACATGGCCAGACCGCAGATCAAAGCCATGGCGATATTCAAAAAAATCGGCGGCAGCAGGATCAGCACCACCAGTGCCAGCGCCGAACCCACAATTCCCGTCAATATACGCACCTTCATACACCAATCCAGCCTTTCCCGGCTTCATCCGCCATAACAGCCAACGAAGCCCTCCTTCTTTTCCCGCCCGGGGCTATAAAGATCACAAACCGCCAAAGCGCCGGTTCCGGCGGGAATAGGCCGCGATCGCCCTGTCCAGATCATCCGTGGTGAAATCCGGCCAAAGGATCTCCTCCATAAACACATATTCCGCATAGGCCGATTGCCAAAGCAGAAAATTGGAGGTACGGTATTCCCCGCTGGGACGCAGAATCAGGTCGGGATCCGGCTGTCCGGCGGTATACATCCGTTGGCTCAGCAGCGTTTCAGTGATATCCTCCGGCCGAAGCCGACCGTCCCGAATCTCTTCCGCCAAGCTTCTCGCCGCCTGCGCAATCTCCGGCCTCCCGCCGTAATTGATGGCGATATTCAGCGTCATACCGGTCTTATGGCAGGTGGACTCCTCCGCCTCCCGCATGAGCTGCCGGATATCCGGCTCCAACGGCGCAAAATCCCCGATGAACCGGGTGCGGATGTTTTCCGCCTGAAAATCCTTCAGGGACTCCTTCAGGTACTGCCGAAGCAGATCCATGATGGCGTCCACCTCCTCCTTGGGGCGGCTCCAGTTCTCGGTAGAAAAGGCGTATACCGTCAGATATTGTATCCCGATCTTTTCACAATATTTGGTAATTTTTCGAAACACCTGGGCGCCGGCGGCATGTCCCGCCTGCCGCGGCAGGCCGCGCTTTTTCGCCCAACGGCCGTTTCCATCCATGATGATGCCGACGTGGACGGGAAACGCCTTCTTTTCCACCGGCGGCACAGGCCTTTTTTTACTTTTAAAAAACATACGGCTTTCCCCTGTCCCGCCGTTTTCGGCGTGCGAGCGTTATGGAATCCGCCCCGCGGAGCCTTCGGCAGCCCCGGGAGGATTTTTATGAAGGGCTGCTGCAAGTTGTCCTGTGCAGCAGCCCTCTTTTTCAGATTTCCATGATCTCCTTGTCCTTTGCGGCGGCGGTTTCGTCAATCTCCTTGCAGAAGCGGTCGGTGAGCGTCTGCATCTTCTTTTCCGCATTTTTCAGATCGTCCTCGGTGATTTCGGATTTCTTCTTCATGTCCTTGAGCTTATCCATCGCGTCCCGGCGGATGGAGCGCACGGCGATTTTGGCTTCCTCGCAGTACTTGTAAACGCCCTTCACCAGCTCCCGGCGGCGCTCCTCGGTCAGCGGCGGGAAAACCAGCCGCAGAACAGATCCGTCGTTTTGAGGATTGAGGCCGATATCAGAGGTTAAAATCGCCTTTTCAATCAGCTTGAGCGTGCTTTTATCCCACGGCTGGATCAGCAGGGTGCGGGCTTCCGGGACGGAAACCGCCGCTACCTGGTTCACCGGCGTGGGGATGCCGTAGTATTCCACCATGACCTTGTCCAGGACATTGGGATTGGCGCGGCCCGCCCGGATGGAGGCGTATTCCCCCAGGAGAGCGTTCACCGTTTTGCTCATCTTGTCTTCCGCCGTTTTAAACACCTGTTCCATTCGTCCTACCTCCGTTCGTGTTATCGGGTCTCAGTGGACAAGGGTACCGATTTTTTCTCCGCAGATCGCGCGGACGATATTCTCCGGATCGTTCAGATTGAACACCAGAATCGGGATCTGATTATCCTTGCACAGGGTGGCGGCGGTGGAATCCATCACCTTGAGGTCCCGGTTGAGGACATCCATGAAATCCAGCGAATCGAACCGCACCGCATCGGGATTGATTTTGGGATCGCTGTCGTACACCCCATCCACCATGCTGGCCTTGAGGATAACGTCCGCCTCGATCTCCGCCGCCCGGAGAGCCGCGGCCGTGTCGGTGGAGAAGAAGGGGTTTCCGGTCCCGCAGCCAAAGATGACCACCCTCCCCTTTTCCATATGCCGCACCGCCCGGTTGCGGATATAGGGCTCGGCAATCTGATTCATGGCGATGGCGGTCTGCACCCGCACATCGCAGTCCAACTGCTCCAGCGCGTCCGCCAGCGCCAAGGCGTTGATGGTGGTGGCCAGCATCCCCATGTGATCCGCCCGGGTGCGGTCCATTTTGCCGCTGGAGCGGCCCCGCCAGAAATTCCCGCCGCCGACGACGACGCCGATTTGTACCCCCAAGTCCGCACACTTCTTCACCGCGCCGCAGATTTTCAGCACTGTGTCGAAATCCAAGCCGGCTTTGGCTTCTCCCGCCATGGCCTCGCCGCTCAGCTTCAGCAATACCCGCCTATATTGTGGTTCCATCTGCTTTCCACGTCCGTTTCCCTAAATTTTCCCGGGCCCATCCGGCCGGACGGCCGCTCTCCGAAAGCCGGGTTTCTTCATTCCATCATTTTACTATATTCCCTCTGGCCTGTAAAGCCATAACGGTAAATTCTATGTGAATTTTCTATCCTTTACCACCCTTTACCACACCCGACGGCCGAAAGTTTCCTCTCTTTTCCCGCCCCTTATACCGCTTGGTAACGGTGGGACGGCCGGTGATCTTGCAATCGGTCATAGCCGCTATGGTGCTGTCCACCTCTGTCTCGGGGATCGCCACCACCGTTTCGTCATCGAAAATCTCAATTTTTCCGATATCCCGGCCGGAAAGCCTGGTCCGCCCGGTGATGGCGCCTACAATGTGATTGGGCGCCACGCGGCTGGATCGCCCGATATTGATGGTGATTTTCTGATAGCCGCCGCTCCGGCCGCCGGTGCGTACGCCGGCCGCCGGGACAGCCGGAAGCTGCCGGATTTCCGGGATATCCTCTTCCTGCCCGCCGTAATGGAGCGCCAGCGCCGCCGCCGCGATCCGCAGCGGTTCCAGCCCGCCGGCGGCCAGTTTCTCCGCCATTTCCAGGTAGGAGGATCCCTCATCCACCGTCCGGGCGGCCTGCGCGATTTCCGCCGAGATGTCTTCCTGCCTGCGCTGGCGGATCTCCTCCGGTCGCGGAATATCCATCCGGCTGATTTTCGTTTTTACCATCCGGGCGATCTGTATGAGCTCCCCCACCTGCCGACGGCCGCTGCAGATCGTAACCGCCTTGCCCGAACGTCCCGCCCGGCCGGTCCGGCCGATGCGGTGGACATAGTATTCGGTATTTTGCGGGATATCATAATTGAACACATACTCGATGCCGTCCACGTCGATGCCTCTGGCCGCCACGTCGGTGGCCACCAGGATGCGGCGGCGGCCCTGCTTGAAGGCGTCCATCGTCTGGGTGCGCTGGGATTGCTTCATGTCGCCATGCAACCCTTCCGCGTCCAGCCCGTGGGCGCACAGATAGCCGGCGACCTCTTCCACCATCCGCTTGGTGTTGCAGAAAACCATGGCCAGTTTTGGCGCGTGATACCGCAGCAGCAGGGCGAGCGCATCCATCTTCCGGCCCATGGGCACGTCGCAGTAGGCCTGCTCGATGTTCTCCACCGTCTCCTGCTTTTGACGTATCTGCACCATCTCCGGATCCTTCTGGTACATTTGGGTGATCGCCAGGATGGCGGGCGGCATCGTGGCGGAAAACAGCACCGTCTGTCGCTCCTCCGGCGTCTGGGAGAGGATGGCTTCGATATCCTCTCGAAAGCCCATGCTCAACATCTCATCCGCCTCGTCCAGCACCACCATGCGTATGCCCTCCAGCTTCAGGGTACGCCGCCGCATATGGTCCATCACCCTGCCGGGGGTGCCCACCACCAGGTTGGCCGCACGGAGCTTGGCGATCTGCCGGTCCATCGGCGCGCCGCCATAAACATCCGCCGTCCGGATGCCCGGCGTATAGCGGGCCAGCTTGCGGATTTCCTCGCAGGCTTGTACCGCCAGTTCCCGGGTGGGACACAAAATCAGCACCTGGGCGCTGGTCCGCTTCTCTGAAATCGTATCGATACATTCGATGGCCGGTATACCGAAAGCCAACGTTTTTCCGGTCCCTGTCTGGGAGCGGCCGATCACGTCCCGGCCGGTTTGAATCAGCGGGATACTCTGGGCCTGGATGTCGGTGGCGGTATCGAAGCCCATCTCCTCCACGGCGCGGCGGATGCCGGAGGTCAGGGTCAGGTCTGCAAAAGCAACAGGATTCATCAGGGGGAATCAAGCCTTTCTCCATATATTTCTTTAACAAGTAGTATGGCCGGTATTTGCCGGTACAGACAAGGGGACACACAGAAAAAGCAGGGATGTCCTCCCCGCTTTCCGCGCACACAAATCCGGCAAATCGAACAATTGATTATACCATTTATAGGATATTGCGTCAAATGGTTTTTTCCAAAATGATGTGATAAAATAGAAAGCAAGAATCCGGATCATCCGCCGGATCATCGTCTGGGAGGGACCTTCATGTCATTAGAGAGTATTCTTGCCGCCTGCGCCGCTAAAGCGTATAAAACAGATCTGGCGGGCGTGGCGTCCGGTGTGGTGGAGGGGATCGCCTTTCGCGCCAGCATCCCGGAAGGTACGCTGGAGATGTCCGTCAATCTGCCCGAGGCCAACCTGGCCAAGCTGCAGAGCAAGCTGTCCGGCCGTTATCCCGACAACACGGTGGCGTATCGGAACTTCGGTATCGTCGTCACGCTGCCGAAGATGGAGAGCTTGTCCGGCGAAGACTTCCTCATTTTTTTAGGAACCGCCGCCAAGGAGGCCGGCAAGCTGATCGGTGTCGCTTACGACGACAAATTTGAGCGGGACCGCGAGCCCTTTTCCGCTTATCTGCGGGGGATCGCCGGGGCGCTGCTGGGAGCGGTCGTGGGCGTGCTGCCCTGGTTCCTCTCCGGCTATTTTCTGGGCTGGCAGCTCTGGATGCTGGGCTTTTTGGTGAGTACGGTTTCCTTTTACGGCTACCGGCAGTTATACGGCGCCCATAACACCACCTTCGCCACGGTCTGCATCGTAGTCAGCACCATCCTGGCCATCCTGCTGTCCCAAACAGCGGACACCACCCTTTTTCTGGCCTCCTACATACCGAACTTCTCTTTCCCGGATACCTTGATCGCCTATCTGGTCGACGGCGGCTGGAGGGATTTGATCAGCGGTTCCCTTTGGGGCCTGCTGGCGGCCGGCGCCGGGCTCGCCGTCATCGTGAAGCAGATCACCATTTATACCCATGAACCCTGGTTTCTCCGCCGGAACAAGGGGCGGAAAAATCGATAAACAGGCGGCGATGCCGTCGGAAATGAGGCTGAAATCATGCTGTTTGTGGAATATCCCAAATGCACCACCTGTCAAAAGGCGAAAAAATGGCTGGACGAAAACGGCTTAAGCTATACCGACCGGCACATCAAGGAGGAAAATCCCACCTACGACGAGCTGAAGGCATGGCACGCCAAAAGCGGCCTGCCTCTGCGCAGCTTCTTCAATACCAGCGGCCTTCTTTACAAATCCATGCAGCTCAAGGAAAAGCTCCCGCTGATGTCCGAGGAGGAACAGCTCCGGCTGCTGGCTACCGATGGCATGTTGGTCAAGCGGCCGATTGTGGTGGACGGCGACACCATCCTTGTGGGCTTCAAAAGCCAACAATGGGAAAGACTGAAATAACCGACATAATCAAAGCCTGTCTCGCGGGTCAAACCGGGGGATCTTCCTATAACCAAGAGGGCGGACGCCGTGATGTCCACCCTCTTTTTTTGCCTCCATTTATCCTTTCACCCTTTTTTATGCCGGTGCCGGGGAGCGGTAGAACCTATTTCCTCTCTTCTGCAAAGCTTTGCCTCCCCAAACCTAAAGCTCTGTCGTCACCCAGATTGTCCGTCGGCATAAACTGATAACACCAAAACAAAAGGAGGCTTATTCATGCCCACTCCCTTACGTCGTCTCTGCCGCATTCTCCCCTGGTTCCCCGCCTGTCGCATACCGCCTCCTCCCCCTAAGCCCCCGGCCCCACCTCCAAGGCCTCCTCGTCCTCCGATTCCACCCCGTCCTCCTCGGCCGCCCTGGAATCCGGCTCCCAAGCCGCCCCCGCCGCGTTAAGAGTCTTTAACCGAATCTTCATCTCTTTTTTTCACTTCCTTTGCATTTTTTTCAAACTACGGACACAAATTCCCCGTATACTAAAGTCATTCCCAACAGGGACCGCTGCCGGACGGCAGACCACCAATTCCCCCTTCTTCGGGGTTTTCATATACACCTCCTTTCACTCTTCACTCTTCATTCCCCCCTCCTCTGCGCAGCCGCTATGGTGGCTGCGCATTTTTTCGTCTTTTAGGGCTTTCATCCTTTTCCCTATCGTGGTATACTGATCAATTGGAGAAAGGATGAAAGCTATGACCTTGGATATCCGCGAACCCTGGTTTTATCAAAGCGGCAATGTATTTTTAGGCAGCGACCGCCGTCTGCGCTTCAAAATCCAGCCGGAAGGCGATACGCTGCTGGTCTATACCTGGTTCAACGGTCTGTGCTTCGAAAAGGGAGATGCGGGGGATCCCGCCGTCTTTCCTCTCAGCGCCCAGGGGTTGGAGCAGATCCGCGCTTATCTGATGGAGCAATCCGCCGCTCAAGCGGCGAACTGAGCCGCGAAAGGGAGGAAGGGCGGATGTTGATCAAATTCCTCGTCTGCTTTGTGGCGGGCATCGGCGCGGGACTCGGCACCGGCTTCGCCGGCATGAGCGCGGCGGCCGTGATCAGCCCCATGCTCATCACTTTTCTTGGGATGCCGGCCTATGAGGCGGTGGGGATCGCGTTGGCCTCGGACGTCCTGGCCAGCGCCGTTTCCGCCTATACCTACGGCAGAAACAAAAACCTGGATATCCGCAACGGCCTGGTGATGATGGCCTCCGTCCTGCTCTTCACCCTTTTCGGCAGCTATATTTCCAGCTTGCTGCCCAACACGACCATGGGGACCTTTTCCACCTTCATGACGCTGCTGCTGGGACTGAAATTCATCATCAAACCCGTTATGACCACCAAGGAGAGCATGGCGGCGGTATCCGCTGTCAAGCGTTTTGTCCAGTCGGTGGTGTGCGGAGCCTTGGTGGGCTTTATCTGCGGCTTTATCGGCGCCGGCGGCGGCATGATGATGCTGCTGATCCTCACCTCCGTGCTGGGGTATGAGCTGAAAACCGCTGTGGGTACCAGCGTATTCATTATGACTTTCACCGCTCTGACGGGAGCCGTGTCCCATTTCGCCATCGGCGGCGCGCCGGATATGCCGGCGTTGGTGTTCTGCATCCTGTCCACCCTTTTGTGGGCGCAGATCGCCGCCCGCTTTGCCAATAAAGCCAGCCCGCTGATCCTCAACCGGGCCACCGGCGTGGTTCTTACGGTGCTTGGCCTCGCGATTCTGGCTGTCAATTATCTGTAAAGGTTATAACCTTTCCTGCTTGTGCAGGTATTCGGCGGCCCGGATGGGAGACAAATTTTTCCGCGATTTACCGGGTGACTTCCCGGTGGGAGTCTTTCGTTTATCGGCGTTGCCTCTCCTGCTCCCATCTCTTATTTTCCCGATCCCGGATAGTCAAAATAGCAAAGCTTCCAGCAAGGCAGGAACATGAGTCGGTTCTGTGCTAACCTTCCTAATGGGTTGTTGGCACTTCTCTTTCCTAATGCCCTGCACTATAGCTTCTGTTAGGGCGCCTTCCCCCGGCTCTGCATATGGTTTGCGCAGCAAGTCATGGAAAGGACCTTGATATTTTGGTTAGGATGGCAGATCTTAACGGTGATCTATCGTGGAGATGCTGTCCATAGCGTAAGCTTTTTTCCTCACTGACATAACCGGTGACTACTTAACGAAAACGACGGCCCGCATCCTTTCGGATGCGGGCCGTTTTTTCACCGGTGCTCGCTTTTATCTGGTTTTTCCGATATCCCGCCGATAATGGGCATCCTTGAAATCGATCTTATCCACCGCCGCATAGGCCTTATCCAGCGCCTCGTCAAGCGTCGCCGCCATGGCGGTGACGCCCAGTACCCGGCCGCCGTTGGTAAAAAAGCGGCCTTCCTTCAGGCTTGTTCCCGCGTGATACACCGTGGCGTCCTCCCGCTGGCCATCCGCGTTCAGCCCACGGATCTCCAGCCCCTTGCGGTAAGCGGCGGGATACCCTCCGGAGGCCATGACCACACAGGCACACGCTTCCTGCGCCCATTCGATTGGCAGCTCGGCCAGCCGTTCCTCCCGCACCGCACAGAGGATATCGATCAAATCGGTTTTCAGGCGGGGAAGCACCACTTGCGTTTCCGGATCGCCGAAGCGGCAGTTATATTCGATGACCTTGGGGCCGTCCGGCGTCAGCATCAACCCGAAAAAGAGGCAGCCCTTAAAGGGACGCCCTTCCTTCCGCATGGCATCCACCGTGGGCTGGAAGATATGCTCCATACAATAGGCGGCATGTTCCGGCGTGTAATACGGATTGGGGCTGATGGTGCCCATTCCTCCCGTATTGGGGCCCAGATCACCATCAAAAGCCCGTTTATGATCCTTGGCGGACACCATCGGCTTTACGGTGAGGCCGTCGGTAAAGGCCAGCACGGATACCTCCGGCCCGGTGAGGAACTCCTCCACCACCACCCGACTGCCGGATTCGCCGAACACCCGATCCTCCATGATCTCCTTGACCGCCTTACAGGCCTCCTGATAATCGGCGCAGAGGACGACCCCCTTGCCCAGCGCCAATCCGTCCGCCTTGATCACCGCCGGGTAGCGGTCCTGCCGCCGGATATATTCCAGCGCCTCCTCCGGTTTATCGAACACCTCGTAGCCGGCGGTGGGGATGCCGTATTTTTTCATCAGCTTTTTGGAAAAGACCTTGCTGCCCTCCAGGATCGCCGCATTGGCAAAGGGGCCGAAGGCGGCTATGCCCGCCTTCTCCATCGCGTCCGCCATACCCGCCACCAGCGGATCGTCCGGCGCGACGAACACCAGGTCCACTTCCAGCCGCTTGGCCAGCGCCACCATCCCCGGAATGTCGGTGGCCGCCACATCGCAGCATTCCGCATCTTTGGCGATGCCTCCGTTGCCCGGCGCACAGTACAGCCTGCCGCAGCGGGGGCTTTCCTTCAGCTTGCGGATGATGGCGTGTTCCCGTCCGCCGCCGCCAACCACTAAAATATCCATCTTCCCATTCCTTCCTTTCCATCCGCGCCTGGGCCCATCCCCGGTGCAGGCCAGCCGATCAGTGGTGGAACAGCCGCAAGCCGGTGAACGCCATGGCGATGCCGTATTTGTCGCAG
This sequence comes from uncultured Eubacteriales bacterium, assembly GCA_934615635.1. Lineage (GTDB taxonomy): Bacteria > Bacillota > Clostridia > Oscillospirales > Acutalibacteraceae > CAKTXU01. The sequence goes on from CAKTTT010000049.1 coordinate 12,069, forward strand.
GTGTCGATGACGTTGTCGTCCCGGATGGAGCCGCCCGGCTCGGCGATATAGGAGACGCCGCTGCGATGGGCGCGCTCAATGTTGTCGCCGAAGGGGAAGAAGGCGTCGGACCCCAGGGATACGCCGGTCAGGGTATCCAGCCACGCCCGTTTCTCCTCCCGGGTCAGCGGCTCCGGCCTCTGGGTGAAGAACTGCTCCCACGCGCCGTCGGCCAGCACATCCTCCCAATCCTCAGAGATGTACACATCGATGGTGTTGTCCCGGTCGGGGCGGCGGATATCCGTCTTGAAGGGCAGCGCCAGCACCTTGGGATGCTGCCGCAGGAACCATACGTCCGCCTTGTTGCCCGCCAGACGGGTGCAGTGGATCCGGCTCTGCTGGCCGGCGCCCACGCCGATCACCTGGCCATCCTTGGCGTAGCAGACCGAGTTGGACTGGGTATATTTCAGAGTGATGAGGGAAAGCACCAGATCCCGCTTGGCCCCCTCCGGCAACTCCTTGTTCTTCGTCACCATGTTGTTCAGAAGGCTGTCGTCGATCCGGGAATGGTTGCGCCCCTGCTCAAAGGTGATGCCGAAAACGTCCTTGTGCTCCACCGGAGCGGGCTGGTAAGCCGGGTCGATCCTCACCACATTGTAGGAGCCCTTGCGCTTGCTTTTCAAAATCGCCAGCGCCTCATCGGTATACCCCGGCGCGATGATGCCGTCTGACACCTCCCGCGCCAGCAGCGTCGCGGTTTCCTTGTCGCAGATGTCGGAGAGGGCCACCCAGTCGCCATAGGAGGACATCCGGTCGGCGCCCCTGGCCCTGGCGTAAGCGCAGGCGATGGGCGACAGGGGAAGATCGTCCACAAAATAAATCTTTTTCAGGGTGTCCGACAGGGGCAGACCAACCGCCGCGCCCGCCGGGCTGACGTGCTTGAAGGAGGCGGCCGCCGGCAGGCCGGTGGCCTCCTTCAGCTCCTTCACTAACTGCCAGCTATTGAAAGCGTCCAGAAAATTGATATAGCCCGGGCGGCCGTTCAGCACCTCGATGGGCAGCTCCCCCTCCTGCATAAAGATGCGGGAGGGCGTCTGATTGGGATTACATCCATATTTCAGCAGCAATTCCTTCATCATGATCGTCCTTTCCTTCCATTTTGACCGGGAACCTCGACTCTCCTTGCGGCAAAGCAACCATTACGGAGCCGGTCTCCCCCTGTTTACTGGCCCATATGCTTATTAAAAATGAGGCTGGATACCGCGCCTGTCTCCAAATCGATGGAACGAGTGAACAGGGATACCTTGTTGTCGGCGTTCAGATTCTCCCATATTGTATAGGAAAAAGCGTTCAGATCGCCCTCGATAGCGACGGGGGTCGGCTCCCCTTCAAAAGAGGGCAGCGG
>CAKTTT010000050.1 GCA_934615635.1 uncultured Eubacteriales bacterium
GATCCACGCGGGGCAGGAGCAGCCCGACCCGGCCACCGGCGCCAGGGCGGTGCCGATTTACCAGACCACCTCTTTTGTGTTTGAGAACTGCGCGCAGGCGGCGGCTCGTTTCGGACTGGCGGAGAGCGGCTTCATGTATACCAGACTCTCCAACCCCACCGCCGATGTGTTCGAAAAACGGATGGCGGCGCTGGAGGGCGGCGTTGCCGCCCTGGCGACGGCTTCCGGCGCGGCGGCCATTACCTACGCCGTGCAGAACATCGCCCAGGCGGGAGACCACATTGTATCCTCCAAAATGCTGTATGGAGGCACCTATAACCTGTTCGCTCATACGCTGAAAAGCAGCGGCATCGACACCACCTTTGTGGATCCCCTTGATCCCGGGAATTTTGAACGGGCGATCCGTCCGGAAACCAAGGCGCTGTATATGGAGACGCTGGGCAATCCTCACGCGGATGTGGCGGACATGGAGGCTATCGCTGAGGTGGCCCACCGACACGGGCTGCCCCTGATTGTGGACAATACCTTTGCCACGCCTTATCTTTTCCGGCCCATCGAGCACGGGGCGGACGTGGTGGTCCATTCCGCCACCAAGTTCATCGGCGGTCACGGCACCAGCATGGGGGGCGTGATCGTGGATGGCGGCCGGTTCGACTGGGCGGCCTCCGGGCGTTTTCCCGGCTTGAGTGAGCCGGATCCCAGCTACCATGGCATCCGCTTTACCCAGGCGGCGGGGGAAGCCGCCTTTGTCACCCGTATCCGCGCGGTGCTGCTGCGGGATACCGGCGCTGTGCTGAGTCCTTTCAACGCCTTCCTGCTGCTGCAGGGGCTGGAAACCCTGTCTCTGCGGGTGGAACGGCATGTGGAAAACGCACTGAAGGTGGCGGCGTATCTTTCCCGCCATCCCAAGGTGGAGCTGGTCAACCATCCCGCGCTGCCGGACAGCCCCTATCACGCCCTATACACCCGCTATTTTCCCAAGGGCGCCGGCTCCATCTTCACGCTGGAGCTGCGGGGCGGGGCGGAGGAGGCGGTCGCCTTCGTGGATCGCCTGCGGATCTTCTCGCTGCTGGCGAATGTGGCGGACGTTAAATCGCTGGTGATCCATCCGGCCTCCACCACCCATTCCCAGCTCAGCCAGGAGGAGCTGCTGGATACCGGTATCAAGCCGCAAACCGTCCGGCTCTCCGTAGGGACGGAGCACATCGACGATTTACTGGCGGATTTGGAGCAGGCGCTTGCATAAACCGGCTGTTTTCGGCTTATGCTGAAACAGAGATTTTGATGACACTGAGGAAAGGACTGGTTTTGGATATGGAGAAGATCGCTGGAAAACTGACCGATCTCATCGGCAACACGCCGCTGCTGGAGCTGCGCAACTACGAAAAGGCGGAGGGACTGGAGGCCAGGGTGGTGGCCAAGCTGGAAGCGTTCAACCCCCTCTCCTCCGTCAAGGATCGGGTGGGCTTCGCCATCATCGAGGATGGCGAAAAGCGGGGGCTGATTCAAGCGGACACCGTGATTATCGAGGCCACCAGCGGCAATACCGGCATCGGCCTGGCCTTTGTGGCCGCCGCCAAGGGCTATCGGCTGATCCTCACCATGCCGGAAACCATGAGCATCGAACGGCGCAGCCTGCTGGCGGCGCTGGGGGCGGAAGTGGTGCTGACCCCCGGCGCGCTGGGGATGAAAGGGGCCATCGCCAAGGCGGAGGAGTTGGCGCAGACCCTGCCGCATACCTTTGTGGCCCATCAGTTCGACAACCCGGCCAACCCGGAGATTCATCGCCGCACCACGGCCAGGGAGATTTGGGAGGATACCGACGGCAAGGTGGATATCTTTGTGGCGGGCGTCGGCTCCGGCGGAACCGTCACCGGCGTGGGGGAGGGGCTCAAGGAGCGAAATCCCCATATCCGCATCGTGGCGGTGGAGCCGGCGGATTCCCCGGTGCTTTCCGGCGGCAAGGCCGGTCCTCATCCCTTGCAGGGAATCGGTGCCGGTTTCGTTCCCTCTATTTTGAATACCTCCGTTTACGACGAGGTGTTCACGGTCAGCGGGGAGGAAGCCTTCCGCACCTCCCGGGCCATGGCGAAAACCGAAGGGCTGCTGGCGGGCATCTCCTCCGGCGCGGCGATGTATGCGGCCACCCAGATCGCCAAGCGGGAGGAAAACAAGGGCAAGCTGATCGTCGCCCTGCTGCCGGATACGGGAGAGCGATATCTCTCCACCACCCTCTTTAAATAAGCATACCGCAGGATAGGCAAGAGCCGGAGGAATCCCTCCGGCTCTTGTTTCGGCTTTTTTCCGTTTACGGGTTCGAAATCCGGCCGCTTGAGCGGCCGGAAAATCGTCATTGCGCTCCTTCTCGCCGTGACAGGGCGGCCCTGCCCGGCTGAAGGCGGAGGTTTTTCCAGTCAGCGGCCAGGCGAAGGATGGGAGGGAGCGACACCCTCTGCGGATTCGTGTTGAGAAGAGGCCGCGCTTTTAGGATATCGAGGCTTTCAACCGAGGTGTGGAGAGAAACGCTGTGCGATTCGTCCTGTCGCACAAGAAGGATGTTCTCCCTCCTTATCGTCATCCCGTCTCAATATTTCCTATGGGCTTTTGTACGCCCTGGGTTGTCGGAGATATCCGGATGCGTCGAAGGAAAGAGGGGCGGCGCTTTCCACCTGAAGGACAGCGGTGGCGTAGGATAGAGAGGGCGGCAATCGTCCAGGAATAGAAAGAGGCCCTCTGCTTTAAGCAAGGGCCTCTTAAAATAAAATGACTTTGCCGGCGGCGCGGATTAAAAGCGTCCATCCCAGCCGCCCAGGGATGTCAACCGCATCCAGCTTTGCAGGGCGGCGGCCCGGCTGCGCAGCTCCGCCGCCGAATGGACATAGGCGTTGTGCTCATGGAGCTTGCATTGAATTTCCACCGGCAACGAAAGAAAAAAGGCTCGGCTGCTTTGGCTGCCCTGAATCAGTTCGTGCAAATCGCGATATCGCATGGAATCCCCTCCCCGAATAGGATTCCGCATTGAAGGGGATTCATTCATTTTCCGAATAAAAACGCGGAATCTGCGGTATAGGTCGGCGGCGCTTCCTTTTGAAGCGCCTGGTAGCTTCAGTCAAAACCTGCGGCGTAGCCGGAGGCTTGAGTAGGCGTTAAAGGCTTCTTACCAGCGGGCCTCTCAAGACGCATGAAAAGGCATTCCCCTTGTCGCATTAGCCCCGCCGTCTGTAAACGGGCATATTTCGTCTGCCATTGGCTTTTAATTGATATTTAAGACTCGTTTCGCTCGCTGCCGGAAGCGAAAGCGGACGGGAAGCCTCTACCGGCAGAACCGGTGGTTTCCGTTACAATGAAAAATCTGGCAAGGGGTTTTCCTTGCCAGATTTTTTCGGTATTTCCCCACAGAGCGGTTCTTCTGGGGCGTTTATCGTTCTGCCGCGGCGAACAGGTTGTCCTTTCCCATCCCCAGCACATAGGGATTGCGGTCGTAATGATAGCAGAAATCCAGAAAATCTGCCCGCTGTCCGGGATCCTCCATGATTTTCTGCAGGATTTCGCCGGGCAGGGTTCGCGCAAAGGCGCCCGGTCCCGCCATATGGATTTTTTTGAAACCGCAGTTTTCCAGAATCTCTCTCAGTTCGTCGGGCAGGAACAGATAGGTGATGGGCCAGGGTGCGCCGCCCGCCTGATATGCATCGATTTCCGCCTCTCCACCCATCAGTCCTTCCCGCCATCCCTTCTCCATTTCCGCCTTGTTGAAACGGAAGACGCGGAGACGTTCCTCCCGGCTGGAAAGCAGCCACTGTACCCAGGGATCATCCGGATGATCCTCCAGAATATATGGATCCTTCTGCAGCGGATTGGCCAGGTAGGGGAGGTATCCCAAACGACTGGATACGCTGAGCAGCAGCCGTTTTGCGGCAATGCGCGCCAGTTCGCTGATCACCTGCTCCTGATGGGGATAGGTATAGGACACGGGAGCATCGAAGGAGAGGACCAGATCGAACTGACCGTCCCGATAGGCGGACAGATCCTCCAGCGCGCCCTGGATGAATTCCATGCGGTCCAGCACCCCGGCTTCGCCAGCCAGCTCCCTGGCTTTGTCCAGCATAGGACGGGATATGTCAAAGTGGGTGACGCGGACGCCGTGTTTGGCCAACAGGATGGAGAAGCGGCCGCAGCCCGCCCCGCCGTCGAAGGCGGTTTCCACTCCGTCCAGGCAGGTCAACAGCTCCCGCTCCAGATGATGCTTTTGGATGATGTCGTCGATGAAGGTTTCCTCCCGCCGGCTCTCTCGCTCGCCTTTGTCCGGAAGGTTCCAGTGGCGTTCCGCTATCAGACGGCTGTAATCCTTGTCCAGGCTCATGGGATCCCCCTATTATTTCAGTTCCGCGATGGTCACGCCGTTTTCCCCCTCGCCATAGGTGCCCAGACGATAGGCTTTGATGGAAGGATGGCTGCGCAGGTGCTGCTGGATAGCGGCCCGGAGGGCGCCGGTACCCTTGCCATGGATGAGAGTGATGGTTTCCAAGCCGGACATCACCGCATCGTCAATGAACTGGTCCGCCTCCAGCAGCGCCTCCTCGATGGACAATCCCCGCAGATCCAGATCAGTTTTCACCGACCGTTCCTGCCGGGAGGGGACGTTGCGGGTGCGGGGCGGCGCATAGGAGGGGGCTCCGCCAGCCTTTTTTCCGGTGATTAGCCGCAGGTTTTCCACCGGCACCCGGGTGCGGATGATCCCGGCCTGAACCTCCACGTTGCCGGAGGCATCCGGGGGAGAAAGGACCACGCCGGTCTTGTCGATATCCGCCAGCCGCACCTCGTCCCCCGCCTTCAGGGGGCGGGGCAGGACATAGGCGTCGGGGCGCTTCTCGGTTACGGGATCCAGAGAATCCTCCACCGCCCGCAGCCGGGAATGCAGCCGGCTTTTGGCCTCCTGGGCCTGAGCGGCAAAGGCGGCTGCGTTTTTCTGCTTGCGCACCTCATCCAACTCGTCCATCAGCAGTTGAGCATCCGCCCGGGTGCGTTCCACCAGCCGTCGGGCCTCCGTCCGGGCGCGCTCCAGTTCCTGCTCCTTCTGTTTTTCCAGCTCGGCGAGCTTCCGCTCCGCCTCCCGGCCCGCCGACTGAGCGGCGCTGCGAGCGGCCTGGGCGGAAGCCAGTTCCTGTTCCAGGGCCTGCCGCCGCTCCTCCAGATTGGAAACCACGTCTTCCAGGCGGCGGTTATCCCCGGATACCAGCTCCCGGGCGCGGTCCACAATGGCGGCGTCCATGCCCAGGCGTTCGGAGATGGCGAAGGCGTTGGAGCGGCCGGGGACCCCGATAAGCAGCCGGTAGGTGGGGCGCAGGGTGGCCACGTCGAACTCGCAGCTCCCGTTTTCCACGCCCGGGGTATGAATGGCGTAGGCTTTCAGCTCGGCGTAATGGGTGGTGGCGATGATCCTGGCGCCCAGGTCCCGCAGCCGTTCCAGAATCGCGATGGCCAGGGCGGCGCCCTCCACCGGGTCGGTACCCGCTCCCAGCTCGTCCATCAGCACCAGGCTGCCTTCGCCCGCCTCCCCCAGTATGCGGATCAGGTTGGTCATATGGGCGGAGAAGGTGGAGAGGGACTGCTCGATGGACTGCTCGTCTCCGATATCCGCTTGTACATCCCGGAAAATCGACAAGGTACTGCCGTCCCCCACCGGGGGCAGCAGGCCGCACATGGTCATCAGGGTGAGCAGGCCGACGGTTTTCAGCGTGACGGTCTTGCCGCCGGTGTTGGGGCCGGTGATCACCAGGGTGTCGAAAGCGCCGCCCAGTTCCACGTCGATGGGAACCACCTTTTGGGGATCGATCAGCGGGTGGCGGGCCTTGTGCAGCCGGATTAGTCCGCTGTCGGTCACCCCCGGCATCCCCGCTTTCATCTTATAGGCAAGCCGCGCCTTGGCGAAGATCAGATTCAGCTCCAGCAGGATCTGATAATCCGCGATGATAGCGTCGGCGAAATTGCCCGCCTCCGCCGACAGTTCGGCGACGATCCGCTCGATTTCGGCCTCCTCCTTGGACTGCAGCACCTTAATCTCGTTGTTGGCCTCCACCGCGCCCATGGGTTCCACAAATACGGTGGCGCCGGAGGCGGAGGTATCGTGAACCAGGCCGGGCACCTCGCCGCGATGCTCCGCCTTGACGGGCACCACAAAGCGGCCGCCGCGGATGGTGACGATGGGATCCTGCAGCAGCTTCTGATAGGCGGGGGAACGGATCATTTTGTCCAATTGCTCCCGTACCCGGGCGGCGGCGGCCCGCATTTTGCGGCGGATATCTGCCAGGGCGGGGGAGGCGTTGTCCGAGACCTCTTCCTCCGACGCCACGACGGCGCCGATCCTGTCCTCCAGATATTTGTTGGGCACGAGGACGGAGAAGCGTTCGTCCAGGGAAGTATCCACCCCCGCGCAATGGGCGCGCCACTCCACCATGGACCGGATGACCCGCAGGGTTTCCGCGATATCCAGCAGCTCCCGCAGAGAAAGAGAGGCCCCCGCCCCGGCGCGGCGCAGGGCGTTGGTTACATTTTTGATCTGCCCGAAAGAGGGACTGCCGAATCGGGCCATCAGCATGTGGGCATCCCCGGTTTCCGCCAGCAGACGGCGCACCTCGCTCAGTTCTATCTCCGGTTCCAGCCCCCGGGCCATGGCGGCGGCATCGGCACAGCCGGTTTCCCCGGCCAGCAGATCGAGAATTTTATCCAGTTCCAGTGCTTTATAATGGCGATTCATCATCTTGTCAAGCCTTTCCGATATGTTCAGGGAAGCCGGAGCTCCCAGGGCTCCGGCCGCCAGACGTAGAGGGAGAGCTCCACCCGGCCGTCGGGGGAAACCGGGATGCCCTCCATCTCCAGCAGCAGCCGCTGCCCGTCGCCGGTGCCGAAAGCGGGGAAGGGGGCCAGTTCGCCCCGGGCGTTCAGCACCCGATGGCAGGGAACGTCCGTATAGGGGCAGCGGCTCATGGCGGCTCCCACCGCCCGGGCCGAGCGGGGCCGGCCGGCCCATAGGGCTATCAGCCCATAGGTGGCGACCCGGCCCGCCGGAATGCGGCGGACCAAAGCGTAGATTTGTTCGGTAAACGTCATCGGTATTTTCTTCACTCCGTTATTCTGTGAAGGTATGGTAAAAATCCAGCGTGTGAAAGCCCCGGCCAAGCTGTGCCAGCAGAAACGCCTCCGAGGAGTTCGCCAGGGCTTTCAGGCCCTCCGCCGTCATGGAGAAGGAGAAGGCCTTATCCAATGGGGAGTAGAGGATGTGGCGCATGGCGGCCAGCACGTTGCCGCCCACCGGCGCCGTATCCGGCGGCTGTTTCTCCGCACAGCGCCGGCAGGTCAGCACCCCGCCCTGCAGATGGAACCACATGGGCGCGCCGTCATAGCCGCCGCAGACGGAGCAGGCGGTGAGATCCGGCATAAAACCGGCGTGGGCCAGCAGCCGCAGCTCCAGCACCGCCTTGACCTGTCGGGGCTCCCGCCTGCCGCTGCCGAGAAGATGCAGGGCGTTGAGCATCAGCCGCAGAATATCCTCCGCCGGCTCCTCCTGAGGGGCCAGCAGGCCCGCCAGCTCGCAGAAATACTGGGCCAGCGCCAGCTTTTCCAGATCGGAGCGCAGGTCGAAGAAAACCTGAATCGGCTGCGCGTCGTCGATTATGTATTTTTCCCGTCCCTTGTAGAGGGAGAGACGGGAATAGGAGAGTAGCTGAGTGGCGGAGGCGTTGCGGCTTTTCAGGTTGCGCGCTCCCCGAGCGGAGGCGCGCACCACGCCCAGCTCCCTGGTCAGGGCGGTGACGAACCGGTCTGCCTCGCCGATATTGTTATTTTCCCGGATAATCAGGGCTTCGGTGGTCAGGCGCATACCGTCCTTTCTCCTTTGAGGGCGACGAATAAATATCGATGCCGCGGTATCGCAGATAATCCTCGATCCGGCCGGTCTTCATAAAGGAATTCCATAAATCGTTCCGCTTCATGCCATCCCATGCCTTTCCGCCGGCGCGGCCGCGCCGTTTCTTTACTCCTATCCTATGCCGGAAGCGCAAGGATACACACGGAAATGGCTTACGGAAACAAATGGCAAAACTTCGCTTTTGCGGCAAGGGCGGTGCGAGCGGGCCGATACCGGGAGGAAGGGCCGGCGTTTATACCGGAAGGACGTCGCTCCCTGCGCCGGCTTACAGCTTATAGCCGAACCCGTTCAGCAGGCCCTGGCGGTTGCGCCAATCCTCCTTGACCTTCACCCAGCATTGGAGGTTGACCTTGACGTCAAACAGCTTTTCCATGTCCTGGCGGGCTAGGGAGGCGATTTCCTTGAGCATGGCGCCCCGCTTGCCGATAACCATTCCCTTATGGCTGTCTTTTTCGCAGAAAATATTGGCCTCCACGTCCAGAATCGGGCCGTTGGGCGTTTCCCGCTCTCCCATACTTTCCACTACCACGGCGATGCCGTGGGGAATCTCCTGCCGCAGAAGCTGGAGCATCTTCTCCCGGATCAGCTCGGCGGCGATCACCCGCTCCGGCTGGTCACTGACGGCATCATCGGGAAAGAAGTGGGGGCTTTCAAAGGCGTATTTGGTCAGTTCGGCCGTTAAATCGCCCAGCCCGTCGCCGGTCAGAGCGGAAAGGGGCAGAATGGCATCAAAGGGATAAGCATCCCGCCAGATATCGATGCAGGAAAGCAGCGCCGCCTTGTCCGCCAGCGTGTCGATCTTGTTGATCACCAGCAGGGCGGGCAGCTTGTTTTTACGGAACTGCTCCAAAAGCTGCCGCTCGTTTTCATGAACGGCGGGCCGCGGCTCCACCACCAGCATGGCGGCGTCCACGCCGGAAACCGCCTCGCCGATGGATTTCACCATGAAATCCCCCAGCCGGGTGCGGGGCCGATGATTGCCGGGGGTATCCAGAAACACAAGCTGGGTGGCGTCCTGGGTCATCACCCCCATGATCCGGTTGCGGGTGGTCTGGGGCTTATCCGAAACGATGGCCACCTTGCGGCCTACCAGAGCGTTGAGAAGGGAGGATTTGCCCACGTTGGGGCGGCCGACGATGGCGATGAAAGCGGAAAGGGTGGTTTCAGACATGACGTTTCTCCTTTGATTTTAGACGGCGAGCAGTGTGTAAACGGCGGCGGAGCCTAAACAGAAGGCGCCGGTGAGGATCACGGTAATCACCCGCAGAAAACGGCGGCCGGAGCCGCCGCTCTCCCCCTGCCGGAGAGCCAGCCCAAGAAATACCGCGCCGACGAGAAGAATGGGAACGGCGTAACGGATGTTTTGGGTGCAGGTGTGGGCGTAGGAAAGGCAAAACTGATAATAGGATCCCAGCAGCGCCAGGGCGAAAACCGCCCAAAAGATTTTCAGGGCGGGCTCCAGCCCGCTGCGGCGGGAGAAAAGAACCCAGAAAAAGGCGGCGATGACCAGAAGAATCAGCAGCAGATGGACGATGAACAGAAAGATGGCCGCCGGCTGCATCAGGGGGCTGGCTGAGGTGAAGTCGAATTCCCCGAACAGGGAGGTTTTTAGCAGCCCGATGGTGGGATTGTATTCAAAATAGTCCGCATTCCGGTTGCCCCAAGCCATGAAGACGGAGGAGAACTGATGGGGGGAGAAGTCGAATAGCCGCTGGAGAACCGGGATATGGCCGATATACTGGACGTCGGTGTCCGCGATCATGGGGACGTAGGTGATGGGCGTGCCGAAGCGGAGAAGATTGCGTACGCCCCACCACAAGCCCAGGGGAAACACCGCCGCGCCGAAGGCGGCGTACTGGCCGATCAGTCGGCCCGGGGCTTTGCGGCTCTGGATCAGCTTGATGAGAAAAACCACCGCTACGGCGGGCGCCACTAGCGCGCCCGAGAGCTTGGTCATCATGGCCAGGCCTATGCACAGGGCGATGCACAGGATCCGCCCGAAGGAGGGCGCGCGATACCAGCGCAGAGTCCACAGCGCGGCCGCCATCATCAGCAGAGCGGAGAGGATGTCGTTGTTGATGCTGCCGGCCATGAGAATCAAGGTGGGATGGAAGCAGAGAATGGCCATGGGAACCAGCAGGGCAAGTCCCTTCAGCTCCAGTTCCCGCAGCACCCGGTAGCCCACCAACATACAGGCGGAGGAATAAAACAGGGTGAGAACCTGCAGGCTTTCCGCCGCCTGGTTCAGGGAGAGGCCGAGAATAGCGGTGTTCAGCCGCATCCACAGGGCGCACAGCGCATGGTGCAGCGGCGGCTGATAATGCTGTGACCGGCTCAAGGGATCAAAATCCGGCAGATGGCCGTTGTCGTACAAATACCGGATATATCCCGCGTGTCCGTAGATGTTATCGAAGGTCCCCATATCGTGCTGCCGGGTAAGGACAGTGGTGTACAGGATGTAGGCGGCCCGCAGCAGGAATCCCGCCGCCATCATCAGCAGGAGGACGCGGGAGGCGGTCAGGCGCCGCGTATAGGTCATCCAAAGGGCGGCGGCCAGCAGGGCGAGGAAGCCGCCGGTGAGCAGATACCGCACCGGGAAAGCGGAGCGGGCGTAAAGAGCCGTCCATACGGCTATCCCCGCCACCCCGCACAAAGCAGCGGCCAGGGAGGCGCGGCGCTCTGGGAGGGCTCGGCTTCCGCCGTACAGAAGAAGGCCGCCGGCCGAGAGGCAGGCGGCCAGCAGCAGCACCTCCGGCGACAGGGGATCGGCCCCGGTGACGCAGGAAACGGCGTGAACCAGCAGGCAGCAGAAAGCGAGAACCAGATAGGGATGCCGCACCAGCGTGTGCAGCGGGGACGGGCGGTTTGAAAGCGTTCCTTCCATAACCGTCTCCTTTCAGCCGAGCGTTTATTGCGGACGGCGGGGCGGAATCGGCCTTTGCCGCCGCCGGCCGCCGCTGATAATGAACCAGAGAGAAAGGGGGAGGGAAAGCAGGAGAAGCAGCGGCTTCCACCAGTTTGTCCGGAAATCGGACAGAATACACAGCCAGACCTCCCAGCGGGCGAAGAGAAGAACGCCCGCTGCTGCGGCTGCGACCGCGCACAGCAAAACGGCCCCCGCCGCAGCATCCTTCGCGACGCGGGCCCTTGTGCGGCGCCCTGGAGCCGCCAGATTCACGGTTTGCTCCACGGCGGTGTTGACGGCCTCGGCGGCGGTCACCAGGCCGATGATTGCCAACAGCGCGGCCCATTCGCCCCGCGTCAGCGAAAAATAAGGCGCAAAAATCAGCACATAAGCGGCCGCCACCATATGGATGCGGAAATTCCGCTCATGCCGTATACAGAACCAAATGCCCCGCCCGGCATAAACAAAACTGCGTAAAAAACCCATTGTATTACCGGTCTTTGTCCAGCATGACGTAGCTTTCGCCCCGGGGCAGGCCCACGGAGGACATCACCGCTTCCTCCCGTTCCCGCATCCGTACCGCTTCCAGCCCGCCGTCTACGTGATCGTAGCCCAGCAGATGGAGGATGGAATGCACGGTGAGGTACCCCACCTCCCGCTGAAGGGAGTGGCCGAACTGCTCGGACTGCTCCATGGCGCGTTCCATGGAGAGCACCACGTCGCCCAGCATTTTGGCGCCGGTTTCCGGATTGATATCATAATGACCGTTTTCCCCTAAAGGAAAGGAAAGCACGTCGGTGACGGCGTCGATATGCCGATGCTCCCGGTTGATCTCCCGGATCTGAGCGTTATCCACCAGAGAGACGTCCACTTCCACCGAGCCTTCAAAATTCTCCATTTCCAGCACGGCGTGGCAGCAACGGCGAATCAGCAGGCGGATGCCGGTAGGTATTTTAACGGTCTTCTGCTTGTTTTCAATTACGACTTTGAGCTTTTCCATAATTCCTGACCCGTTTCCCTTCTTCATATTTCTCGTAGGCCTGGATAATCCGCTGCACCAACTGGTGCCGGACCACATCCTTCTCGTTGAACTGGCAGATGCCGATGTCCTCGACACCCTTGAGAACGCGCATGACCTCGCGCAGGCCGCTTTTTCGACCGTCTGGCAGGTCGATCTGGGTAATGTCACCGGTGACCACCATCTTGGAGTTAAAGCCCAAGCGGGTGAGGAACATCTTCATCTGCTCGGGCGTGGTGTTCTGCGCCTCGTCCAGGATGATGAAGCTGTCGTCCAGCGTCCGCCCGCGCATATAGGCCAGAGGCGCCACCTCGATGTTGCCGCGCTCCAGATATTTCTGATAGGTCTCGGTGCCCAGCATATCGAACAGCGCGTCATACAGCGGACGCAGATAAGGATCCACCTTGGATTGCAGATCTCCGGGCAGAAAGCCCAGCTTTTCCCCCGCTTCCACAGCGGGACGCGTGAGGATGATGCGGTTGACCTCCTTGGCGCGGAAGGCTTTGACGGCCATAGCCACGGCCAGATAGGTTTTGCCTGTGCCGGCGGGGCCGATGCCCAGCACCACCGTGTTGTTGCGGATGGCTTCGATGTACCGCTTCTGTCCTAGGGTTTTCGGCTTGACAGGCCGGCCCTTGGAGGTGATGCAGATGCTGTCGCCCGAAAGCTGGGGAAGCTCCTGGTCGCTGCCCTCGTCCACCAGGGTGAGGACATAACGGACATTCTGCTCGTTGAGCTGCTCGCCACGGTTGATAAGCTGCAGCAGGCCCTCGATAGCGCGCACCGCCTTGGCGACGCCCTCTCCCTCGCCGGCGACCTTCAAATCCGAGCCGCGGCTGACGATGTCCACACCGTAATGCTGCTCGATCAGCCGGACGTTTTCATCAAAGCTGCCGAAAAGGGAAACCGCTTGCTCCATGCGGTCGACACTGATGATTTGTTCAAGCATGTGAAACCTCCCGTTGTTTTGCCATAAGCCCACGGGCGCCAGACCCGCGTGCCGTATGTTGCCGCAATCGCCGGTTCGGCCGCTTGAACGGGGGAAAATCCGGTAACAGCGCTTATTAACCTTAAGATATTATATTATGTGTCTTCATTATACCAAGATTATTCGGGTTTGTCATGGTGCAATACAGACAAAAATTTCCCCGGCGATTCCGTTATGACCATGGCAATTATCGGCAATGCTCAATCCAGTAGGATCTGTTCCTCCACGCCGATGTCCTCGATGCACTGATAAGCGCCCCGCAGGACGTAATAGCCGCTGGCCGTCTCCCCCTGATACTGGGAAGCGGTGATCCGGGCGTTGCCCAGCTCCGCCTGCTCCTTTTGGGCGAGCTGCTTTTCGGCCAGCGCGGCGGCCTCCCGCTCGGTTCGGACGATCTCGGCAGGTTCCATGAGAATATACCGGCGGCTGGTGATGGAGAGTGGCATGGGCAGGCCGCCGGCCATCAGCGGATGCTGCGATTCCTCCAGGGAATACTCGCTGTCGATGGGGCCGTCGGTATACCAGGGGATGGAAAGGGTGAAAAAATTGAGGGTGGGGCGAAAAATGGTGCGGCCGGTGGGCAGCAGCCTGGTTTCCTTCAAGG
>CAKTTT010000051.1 GCA_934615635.1 uncultured Eubacteriales bacterium
CACCGGTTCCGCCGTGGAGTCCGCCGAGGCGAAAAAGGGCGGTTTCCTGCTGCGCACGGCGGCGGAAGCCATCCCCTCCCGGCTGCTGCTGGTTTGCGCGGGAGGCGCGGCGGCCCCCGCCCTGGGGGGCGGCAGCGGCGGCTATGGCCTGCTGTCCGGGTTCGGCCACCGGCGCACCCCCCTGTTTCCCTCCATCGTACAGGTGAAAACCGATCCCACCTTTGTCCGCGCCCTCAAAGGCGTGCGGCTGGACGGCCGGGTGGCCTTCGAGCTGGACGGCCGCTGTCTGGCAGCGGAAACGGGAGAACTCCTGTTCACGGAGTACGGCCTTTCCGGTCCCGCGGTGATGCAGATCTCCCGGGTGGTGGGAGATTGGGAGCGGCGGCCCAAGGGCAGGATGGAAGCGGTGCTGGATCTGCTGCCGGACATGGAGGTTTCCCGCCTGCGGGATACGCTGCTCTCCCGGCGGGAGCTGCCCGGCCGCACGCTGGAGGACTATCTCACCGGCTTCGTCCACAAGCGGCTGGGACAGACGGCGCTGCGGGCGGCGGGGCTGAACCTGAACCGGCCCGCGGCCTCCCTCACGCAGGAGGAGATCGGGCGGATCGCCGCCCTGCTCAAGGGGTGGCGGATCCCCGTCATCGGCACCCAGGGCTTCGGCGGCGCCCAGGCGACGGCGGGCGGCGTTTCGGCGGAGGAATTCCATCCCCGGACGCTGGAATCCCGGCTGGTTCCCGGCCTTTACGCCGCCGGCGAGGTGCTGGATGTGGACGGAGACTGCGGCGGCTTCAATCTGCAGTGGGCCTGGGCATCCGCCCGGGTGGCGGCCCAGGCCGCCGTGAAAAAATGGAGGAGGGAAAAGCCGTGATCCGGCTGCACAATCTGCGCCTTCCGCTGGAGTATACGCAGGACACCTTGAGGGAGGCGGCCGCGCAGGCGCTGCGGCTGCCTCCCTCCCGTATAAAGAGCGCGGTCCTCTGCCGCCGGGCGGTGGATGCCCGGAAACGGGAGGCGGTGCATTTCGTCGCCTCGGTTGAGGTGACGCTGGACAAGGGGGAGGATGCCGTCCTGCGGCGATGTCCCCAGGCGGAGCGGGCGACGACGCCCGGCTACCTTCCGCCGGCTGCGGCCGGCCGACCCGCCCGGCGGCCGGTGGTGATCGGCTGCGGCCCGGCGGGACTGTTCGCCGCCCTCACCCTGGCCCGGGCCGGGCTGGAGCCGCTTCTGCTGGAGCGGGGCAGGGATGCGGACGCCCGGCAACGGGATGTGGACCGCTTCCGCCTCACCGGAGAGCTGGACCCGGAATCCAATATCCAGTTCGGGGAGGGAGGCGCCGGCACCTTCTCCGACGGCAAGCTGAACACCGGTATCAAGGATCCCCGCTGCCGGTTCGTGCTGGAGCAGTTGGCAAGGGCCGGCGCACCGGACTCCATTCTCTGGCAGGCCAAGCCCCATGTGGGCACCGACCGGCTGCGGCTGGCGGTGAAGGGGCTGCGGGAGGAAATCCAGCGGCTGGGCGGCCGGGTGCTCTTCGGCTGGCGGGTAACCGACCTGCTGACGGAGGGCGGCGCGCTGCGCGGCCTGCGGGTCGCCACGCCGGAGGGAGAGAGGGAACTGGAGTGCGCCTTCGCCATCCTCGCCATCGGGCACAGCGCCCGGGACACGCTGGAAATGCTCTGCCGCCGCGGGCTGCGGATGGAGCAGAAGCCCTTTGCCGTGGGGGTGCGGATAGAGCATCCCCGGCGGATGATCGACGAGGCCCGCTACGGGCGCTTCGCCGGGCATCCCGCCCTGGGCGCGGCGGACTACAAGCTTTCCTGCCGCCCGGCGGGCGGACGGGGCGTTTATACCTTCTGTATGTGCCCCGGCGGCGTGGTGGTTCCCGCCGCCTCGGAACCGGGAGGCGTGGTGGTCAACGGCATGAGCGAATACGCCCGGGACGCGGCCAATTCCAACAGCGCCCTGCTGGTCGGCGTGGGACCGGAGGATTACGGCGATCCCCATCCCCTGGCGGGTGTGGCCTTTCAGCGGCGGCTGGAGCAGGCGGCCTTCCGGCTGGGCGGCGGAGGCTACCGCGCCCCGGCGCAGCTGGCGGGAGATTTCCTCCGGGGGCGGGCTTCCTCCGCTTTGGGGGAAGTGGAGCCCTCCTACCGGCCGGGGACGACGCTCTGCGACCTGCGGGAATGCCTGCCCGGCTTCGTGGCGGACTCCCTGCGGGCGGCGCTTCCCGCTCTGGGACGGCAGCTCCCCGGCTTCGACCGGTATGATGCGGTGCTCACCGGGGTGGAATCCCGCAGTTCCTCCCCTGTCCGCCTGCTGCGGGGGGCGGACGGCTGTTCCTCCCTCCCCGGCCTTTATCCCTGCGGGGAGGGCGCGGGCTACGCGGGCGGCATTGTGTCCGCGGCGGTGGACGGCATCCGCTGCGCCGAGTGGGCCATCGCCGGCCTGTTTCCCGGGAAATAAGCCGGAAGGGCGGCGGATGACCCCGGGGACCGGCTTCTCCTGCGCGTTCCCCCGTTGTGGCCCGCGCCGGAAGATGACCCCTCTTTTTCCAAAGGCCGGAGCCCCCGCCATGGGCCGTAGGATTCCCGACAGGGCACCGCGCCCGTCCTCGCCGCGACGAGGATGCAGACGGACGACCAAGAGGGGCTTTCCCCCTGCCTCATCCCCTGCTTTATGGTTGCCTTCCCTATCCGGAAGGTTCCCCCCTTGTGTCACTCCTTTCCCTCGCCACCCGGTCATAACTACCGGTTACGCCGGGGGATTGACCAGGATCTAAAAGGGCCCGATGCCGGCAAGCGTCTCCAAACGCACGGAAATATATGGCGCCCGCGGCGTTTGTACCGCGGCCCGTAAACAGGCGTTCCCCCTTCCAGCGGAGGTTTTCTATCCCCGAAAGCCCCCTGTCGGCGGCTCATTCCGCTCCCTGCTGGAAGCGAAAGCCGGCCGGGCGCCTCCACCGGCTCTGCCGGCGGCTTCCTCAGCAGAAAAGCGGCGGCTCCCGGATCAAACCGGAGGCCGCCGCTTTTTTGACAAAACGAGATGCTATGCTCCCATGGGCAGGAACACGATCATGGAAAGAACGAACATGAACACCACGCCCGCAATCATGGGGAGAGAGGTGCGCTTGACCACCTCGATGGGGCTCCTTTTTACCGACCCGGCCACGATCATGACCACGGCGGACACCGGGGAGACCGCCCGGAGCAGGTTGCCCGCCAGCCCCATAGGGATGCTCACCGCCAGGACATTGATCCCCGCGGCCGCCGCCAGCGGCACCATCAGGGGCACCATGGCAAAGAAAAGGGCGGTGCCGCTGCCGCTGAGCAGCACGATCAGCGCGGTGAGTCCCACCAGGATCAGCGGAAGGACGAAGCCCATGCCGCCGCCCTGAATGCCGGTCATGGCGTTCTGCAGCGCGTCGATAAGACCGATGGATTTCAGTCCCGTCACAAACACCGAGGCCGCCACCAGCAGAGCCACAATGGGCATGGCGCCTCCCATCCCCTTGAAGAAGGTTTCGGTGCCGTCCAGCGCCGCCTTCACCTGCCGCCGGCGGATAATCTCACAAACCAGCGCCACCACAAAGGAGAAGAGGGTCGCCACCTCCACGCTTATGCTGACCTTCAGATCCGGCGCAAAGGACTGGATGGCGAACACCACGATCAGCAGCAAAATGGGCAGCAGGGGCAGAATGGCGTAAACCGTCTTGAACAGGGGGCCGCCCTGGATGGCCTCGATATCCTTCACGCCCTCTAATTCCCCGCCCCTGTCGGCTCCCAGCTTTTTATCCATATGCTTCTGCCAAAAGTAATGGGCCAGCGCCATGACGAGAAGGGTGGGGATGGAAACGATGGCGTGATAGCGGAAAACATAATCCGTGGGGGTCAGCCCCGCGAATTGGGTTGTTGTCGCCAGCTCCTCCGCAATCGCCACGTTGTCGCTGCCCAGGGGGGTGGGCATCACCGTGGCGGTGGTGGCGATGATGCCGGCGGCGGTGAGGCTGCTCATGCCGGATTTCACCATCACCGGGAACAGGGTGGCAAGAAGGATGATGGCCAGGTTGGAGGCGCTGGGAATCACCAGAGAGAGCAGATTGCCCAGCAGGAAAACCACCGGCACCAGAATATAGACCGACTTGATGTGTCCGATGGGCTTGGTGAGGACGCTGACGGTCACATCGTTGGCGCCGATGGCGCTCATATAGGCGGAATAGCCGCCCAGAATCAGAATGATGAAGCCGGCGGAGCTCAAGGTGCTCTTGAACTGGTCGGCGATGGCCTTCAGGGGATCCAGCCAGGGCGCGCCGGTGCCGGTAAAGTCGCCGGAGATCCCCTTCCCCATCAGCATGGCGATGAACATCAGCGCCACGCCCATCAGGAACAGGGTGATCTTGATATCCATTTTTTTAATGAGCATGAACACCACCACGGCGACGGCGATGATGGCGGCGCCATACATAATGATATCGGACATGTGATTGCCTCCTTTATTCTATCAGTGCAGGGAAAAGGACCCGGATTTCAGATGCAGCGGCCGATGCTTTCCAGGAACCAGGCGCGGAACATTTCCTGATCGATGTCCATGCAGACCTTGGCGTTGGCGGGCTTGCCCAGGTATCCCTTGAGGTCCACCAGGGTGCAGCCCTTGGTCATGCTGCCCTCCAGTTCCACATCCACAAAGGTTTCCTCCATTCGGTACATCTCCGGTTTGAGCAGGTAGGCAACGGCGCAGCTATCGTACATCTTCAGCCCGGTTTTCATGCTGCCGCCCCGGTACTTCTGGAACAGGCAGTAGGCCATGCGCCCCACCTCGCCCAACTGAGGCAGCTTGGCGCTGTCCTCAGGCAGCACCAGGGCCTTCCAGCCCACGTCCAACCCAGCCATGACCAGGGGCAGGCCGCAGTCAAACACGATTTTGGCCGCCTCCGGATCGGTGGCCACGTTGAATTCGGACATCACGCCCTTGTTCCCCCTGCCGGCGGAGCCGCCCATCAGCACGATTTCCCGGATATTCCCCTTGACCTCGGGATAGAGCTTGAGCAGCAGGGCGATGTTGGTGAGGGGGGCGATAGGCACCAGCGTGACCGGCTCCCGGCTTTCCATAATCACCCGCCGCATGGCGTCCACCGCGTGTTCCGGCAGCAGCAGATGGTCGTCCGGCTCTTCAAAATCGAACCCCTCCATCCCGCTTTTTCCGTGGACGTTGCTGGCATCCAACAGGGGCAGGATCAGCGGCTCGGCCGCCCCCCGGGCCACCGGTACCTCTTTTTTAAAAAATTTCAGGATTCGCAGGGTGTTGTAGGTCACCTTGTCCAGGGAGACGTTGCCCGCCACGGTGGTGATGAGACGTACGTCCAGCTCCTCGCTGAACAGGGCGATGGCGATGGCCACCGCATCGTCGATGCCGGGGTCGGTGTCGATGATGATGGGGCGTCGGTTCATGTGCGCATCAGATCCTTTCCTTATTGATTCTCTCTGCTTCCCTTTTCCTCACGGAAATAGGCTTCCACCTCGTCCAGGGTGGGGATGGACTGCTGGGCGCCCTGCCGGGTGATGGTCAGGGCGGCGGTTTTGGTCGCCAGACGCATCCCCTGCTCCAGGTTTTCTCCCCGGACCAGAGAACTGGCCATCGCTCCGATATAGGCGTCCCCGGCGGCGGTGGTGTCCACGTTGGGGACCGAATAGCTCTCCACCCGGATCAGCTCGCCGCCCATCCGGCAGACGCTGCCCGCCGCCCCCAGGGTGATGATGGCTCCCCCCGCCCCCAGCGCCTTGAAGCGGCCCAGCGCGGTCTGGCAGCTCTCCCGGTCGGTGGGATAGATGCCGGTGAGAAAGGCGCATTCCGTCTGGTTGACCACAAGCAGGTCGATGTCGGGATAGGTTTCCGGCGGGATGGCCTTGGCCGGGGCGGGATTGAAGATGGTGAACAGCCCCCGGCGCTTGGCGGCGGCCAGGGCGTCCGTCACCGCCAGCGCGCTGCACTCATACTGGGTGACGAACACGTCCAGCGGGCCGCCCAGGCTCTCCAGCGCCGCCTCCACCTCCGCCCCGGTGATTTCATGGTTGGCGCCCCTGCTCAGGATGATCCGATTGTCTCCCCCGCTGCGGGTGATGACGGCCACGCCGGTGCCGCCGCGGGCGCTTTTATCCACATAGCGGCAGTCCACGCCGGCGCCGGTCAGGGCCCTTAGGATCTCTTCCCCGAAAAAATCCTCCCCCACCCGGGCGATCATATACGTGGGCGCGCCCATTTTGGCGGCGGCCGCGGCCTGGTTGCCCCCCTTGCCGCCGGGATTGGTGAAAAATCCATGTCCCTCCACCGTCTGCCCCGCCTGGGGCAGTTGGTCGCATTCGATGGTGAGATCCATATTCAGGCTGCCGAATACGATGACTTTTTTCATTTGGCTTCCTCTTTCTTCGCTTGCTCCCGGCGTCAGACCCAGCGCGGCGCGGGGGCACAGGCGGGTCCCGCCTCAGGCGCCGCGCTCCCGGGTGAGACGAATTTCACCATGCCGTGTCCCAGACCGGGGGCGGGGCGGCGGATAAACCCGAATTCCTCATAAAACCCCTCAGTACCCGGAGTGGCCATGAGGCCGACATAGGCGTTTTCGCAGGCGCGCGCCTCTATATGGCGCAGGAGGGCCTCCATCAGCATACGGCCGATCCCCTGCCCCCGGCAGGCGGGATCCACCGCCACATCCTTGATGAAAAACACGATGCGGCCGTCCCCCACAACCCGGGCGATGCCCACCGTCTGTCCTTCCCGGCGGGCCTCCACGGTGTACAGAGTCTTTTCCAGCGCGGCCTCCACATCCTCCCGGGGATAGGGCTGAAACCCCACCTTTTCCCGCATCCGGCAAAAAACCGCCGGAGTAAGCTGCTGCTCCACAATCTGCAAACGCATCACCGCCTCCTATGGATTCTGTGGAAACAAGGCGGACACTCTTTCCCCTACCCGCCTATCGAGCCGCCCGCGCCCTCTTTCCGGCCGTATTGCCGAAAGGGTAAATCCATAGGATCATGGCCCTGTACCAAAACGGACGCGTATGCGGCAAAAGGCTTCCGCTGAAAACACACCTTCATTTTGCGCTTTTCGAAGAAATTTATACCGTTTGCGGGATAAAAAAGGCCCAAAACGGTTGAAAAGCGAAAGGTTGGAGGGTATGATGAAAAAAACAGGGGCACGATCCCACCGGCGACGGTGCATGAAAGGAGATAGGAAGATGGATCTGCAAAAAAACGCCCGGCGGTTCACCGGTTTTTCCGCCTTGTACGACGGCGTGAGACCGGTGCTTCCCGCCTATGCCCTCGCCTGTATCCGCCGCTATCTGGGGCGGGAGCCGGAACAGGTGGTGGATCTGGGCTGCGGAACCGGCTTGTCCACCCTGGCGCTGGCTGCCGTCGGCGGGCAGGTGACCGGCGTGGAGCCCAGCGGGGATATGCTGCGGATCGCCCGCTCAAAGGCGGCGCCGGAAAACGTGACCTTCCGGGAAGGCTTTGCCCACGACACCGGCCTGCCGGACGCCTTTGCCGACGTGGTGGTGTGCAGCCAGTCCTTTCATTGGATGGAGCCGGAAACCACCCTGCGGGAAATCGGCCGGATTCTCAAGAACGCGGAAGGACCGGAAGCCCCGGCGGGGGCGGTGTTCGCCGCCGTGGACTGCGACTGGCCCCCACTGTGCGGCTGGGAGGCGGAGCGGGCCTGGGAGGAGTTGAGCCAGGAAGCGAAGCGGCTCGCCGGGGAAACGGAGGCGCTCCGGGAGCATACCGCCCACGCCTGGGACAAGGGCCGCCATTTGGAAAATATGAAGGGCAGCGGGCTGTTTCGATATGTCCGGGAGGTGGTGTTCGCCTCCCGGGAGCCGGGAAGCGCCCAGCGGATCATCGCGCTGGCAGAAAGCCAGGGCACGGTGCAGGATCTTCGCAAATATGCCCCGGGGCGGCTGGATGCCGCCTGGGATACCTTCTGCCGCCGGGTCCGGGCCAGCTGCGGCGCGGGACCCTTCGACATGGATTTCAGCTACCGTATGCGGATCGGGGTGCGCTGAAAGCGATTGACAGCCATAGCCGTAGGATCCCGCGAAGCTCCGCGGGGGGTACTGAGCGGCGGCCTCCTGCACACGTTTTTTCCTATTCCGTGCTATTCCGCGCCATTTCGACCCGTCCAGAGAACGCTTTTCCCACGGCGGCCGGTCTCTCAAGAATCCGGGCCCCGTTGGCGGCCCGCTTTGCCCGTGGTCCGTCTGAGATGGGCGGCTCCCTTTCGCGGTTCCCCGTCATCTCCCTATAGGCCGGAGCCCTCGACACCATCTGGAAGCAAGCCCTAGAGAAGCACGCAAGCGCAAAGCATACCGCTTGCCGACCCGCTCCGGGGGCTGTAAAGGGGATTCTTCTCAAGCGGCTGTTTTCCCTGTCCTCATTCCCGGTTTGCGGCTCGCTCCGCCCAACGTTCTTCCGTGGCGCCGGGGATTCCTGAACAGGGCGGAACGCCGGCGGAGAAAAAGGGGGAGCTGCGAGAACTTATCAGCGGCCTGTGTGCCGAGAGGCGCCGCCATGCTTTCCACACGTTTCGTCCGCGGATCCTTTTTATTCATGGAGAAGGGCTTTCCTGCTTCCCGCGCCGTCCCGCGTTCATGCCGCCGGACGTAACAACCGTAAATATCCACCGGCAAAGCCGGCGGATATGCCGAAAACGCCGGAAAGGCTCTGGCACGGGCAATCCCCTAAGGTGTATAAAACGGCCGACTCTTGCCACGCGACGCTCTCTCCCTTCTCCCCTTTCGATCGAAACGATATAGTTCTTTAGATTTTCCCAAAAAAAGAGGGGCGCGCATGGCTTCGATGCGCCGCATCTCCGTCTCCCTCTTTTGGCTTCCTCTTTTCGCCTCCTTTTCGGTCCCCTCGCCTCTGCCGGTGGTCTCCTTGTCAAAGTCTCCGGCTTCGCCGGAGACTTGAAGAGGCCCTGGAAGGGTCTGATACCGGCGGGCCTCTCAAGACGCAATGAAAGTTATATTTCCCTTGCATCACTCGCCCCGCCGCCCGTCAACGGGCCATCTCGTCTACTGTTGCTTTTTATCTGGCATTTAGCTTTTTTATTCGTGACTCGCTTCGCTCCATGCTGGAAGAGAAAGCTGACGGGAGACCCCCTCCGGCTCTGCCGGTGGTTTCCGTTACACAAAACCCGGCCCCGGACCAGACGGTCCGGGGCCGGGTTTTGTGTATATGGCGGCGCGCCGCGTACAGGAAATATCAGGCGGCGGCCGTGACGGCGGGTGCGACAGTAGGCGTGACAGTAGGCGAGGTTTCGCCTTCCCAATAAGGCCCTTGCAGCACCCTGATTAGCAGGGGCATCGCTTCGTCGGGCACATTGACCCAGCCTCTATAGCGGGCCACGGTTCCCGTGGCCGGATCCGTCTCCTCAAACTGGACATACAGCAGCGGCTTTTCCATCACCGGCGCTTCGCCGGAGCCCTTCAGCAGCGCCTCCGCCAAAGCCTGGAGCTCCTCCTGCAGCGCGGCCAGCTCGCCTCCCCCATAGTAGAAATCGGGATTGACGGTTTTATCCGCCTCCCCAGGCAGATTATACGCGCTGAGCTGCAGATAATCGTCGTACCTCCACTCCTGGACGCGGATCCGGCGGAGCGCCTCCGCGACATCCTGACCTTCCCCGGCATACCGCAGGTAAAGGTTAACCGAGCGGGGGAACAAATTGGTCAAGGGCAACCGGAGATAGGCGGAGGAGGTGCCGATGCTGGTGCTGATGCTCAGGGTGGCCGGATACCGTCCGTCGCCCCAGCCGCCCTGTTCCGGATAGGCATAATCATAAGGTCCGGTCTGGCTGTAGGTCTGCAGATAAGCGTACCATTCGGTGAAATCCATGGCCTCCATTTCTTCCTGGAAAACCTCGTACACTTCCCTGGCCTGCTCGCCGGACAAGCCGCTGATGCCGACGCTGGTGGCATTTTTCCCCACCTGAGGCAGGGTGGTGTAGGCACGGCGGACCTCCTCGTTGTTGGCGAAGCTTTCCGCGATGACCTGGTTATCCTCCTGCGTCAGCGGCAGCCGACGGTATACCGTGCGCATACCCGTGTTGATGGCCACGGTTTCATAGCTGATGGGCTCTTGATCATAGCTCCAGTAGCCCTGGCCGGCGCTGGGGTGTTTTCTGATCCGCTCCGTCTGAATCCGGAGACGGTTGGCCACCACCTCCAGGATAGCGGGGTCATCCAGCCGGGCCTCGGCGACCTTGAGGCTGAAATAATTGCTGGAGGTCCGGCTGCCCGACCCCAGCAGCCTGACGTATTCGATCGCATCCGGCGAGGGATGAAAGCTGAGAACGGAATTGTAGGCGCCCACCATCCCTCCGATCAGTCCCAGATTGCACAGGGCCAGAATGCCCAGCGCCGGAAGGGAACGCACCAGATTGCGCCATTTCCGGGTGGTGATGAGCTCGTAGATGAGGTAGACCAGCACAGCGGCCAAATACAGCACCAGATAGAGGAAAACATCGTCCGCATCCGGCGCGCGGCGATTGATGATATTTTCCACGATGAAAACGGCGGGCAGCAGGCAGACGATGAAGGCCAGCAGGCAGCGGTAAACCGTCTGCAGCGCCCGGTTAGGGGCCGATCTGGCGGCAGCCTCGCTCTTGCGGGCGCGGAACAGCAGGGCGGCCAGGAAGGTGTAAACCAATCCCACCCCCAGCGTATACAGCCCGCCGGTGAAGAAGGTAAGCGATCTGTCCGCGCCTCCCACAAAAACGCCCAGCACCAGATTGGTGGCGACGTTGTACTGGCTGTCCAGCGGGGGGATAAAATGCTCCGGGGAAAGAATGTTCAGCACATTGCTCAGATAAGAGGTGAAAATTAAAATCAGCACCCGGGGCATGAAGATCAGCAGCAGGGAAACCACTAGATTGGTAAAGGTGGTGCCGGAAAGGCACATACCCACGGCCACCGCCGCCGCCGTGTAGAGGGAGGCGGCCAGGGTGTTGAACAGCATCACCCACACACTGGTGAAGTTCACGGTGCAGAACTGGGACAACATCAGGTATCCTGCCACCGAGGTCATGGAGGAAATCACGCAGGCGGCCGTCACCCAGGTAATCACCGCCGCAAAAAAACTGAAGAACAGGGAAACGCGGGTGTTGGGCAGGGCATGATAGAAATCGCTGCTGCTGCGCTTGTTGAGAAAGGAAAAGAGATACAGCACCATCACCGGCGCAAAAACGGTGAAGGACAACAGCAGCAGCGGATGCATACCGGAAAAATTGACGACGCCTATGCCGGCGTAAAAGAGGTCGCCGTTCCCCTGGCGCTGGAGGATATTGATATACTGCCCCAGAGGCATCAGGATGGCCTCCAGCTCCAGGATCACAAACATCATGACGCCGATGATCCGCAACTGCCGCAGGCCGTCCAGGTAAAGACCAACGTCAAAAAAACGCTTCTTCATCATTCCACGCCCTCCTTACTGCGGCAGAAGGTCGCCGAAGGCGTACCCCAGCGCTTCCATCTCATAGGTGAACACTTCCTCCAGGGTCAGGGGAAGAATATCCAGTACGCTGGGCTGCATCCGCTGCAGCCGGGCGGCGGTTTCTTCCCGGTCCCCCCGGACGATCAGATTGGCCACCGAGCCCCGCTTGGAGAAATGGACCACATCGATATCCCGGAAAAATTCCCGGTCGTATTCGCAGGGAAAGGCGATCTGCACCTTGAACAGCGAGGTCTTCAGGTCCTGGATATCGCTCTCCAGCACAATGCCGCCCTGATGAAGCAGCGCGAGCTGATCGCAGGTATCCTCCAGCTCCCGCAAGGAATGGGAGGTGATGATGGCGGTGGCCCCCCGCTCCAGCACATCCTGACAGATCATGCTTTTCACCAGGTTGCGCATCACCGGGTCCAGTCCGTCGAAGGTTTCGTCGAAAAAGATATAATCCGGCCGGCAGGAGATGGCCAGAATGGTGGCGGCCTGCCGCCGCATCCCCTTGGAAAAGGTGTTCAGCGATTTGGAGGCGCTCAATCGGAAGATCTCGGTCAGGGATTCGAATCGCTTGCGGTCGAAGGACGGATAGGCCGCCTCGTACAGGGAGGCCATCCGGCGGATATTGGAGGCCGGCAGGAAAAACAGCTCATCCGGCACATAGGCGATCCGCTTCTTCACCGCGGGATTCTCATACACCGGCTCCCCGTCGATGGTGATGGCACCCGCCTCCGGACGGTATACCCCCGCCAGCAACCGCAAAAAGGTGGATTTTCCCGCGCCGTTGGAACCGACCATGCCGTAAATGCAGCCCTTGGGGATGGTGCAGCTCAGCTCGTAGAGAGCCGTGAAGTCCTCGAATCTTTTGGTAACGCCGGTGGCCTTTATCATGCTCGCTCCACCCTTTCATTTTTGGCTTGCCGGTATGCGTCCTCCACGCACCGGGCGACATCCTCCTGCGGTATTCCCGCCATGGCCAGCTCCTGGGTTAGCTGAGACAAGGTATGCAGTTGCGTGCGCTTGTATTCCCCCAGCAGCGCCGCCGCATTCTCCGACACATAGCAGCCCCGGCCGGGCACGGAATAGATAATGCCGCGCACATCCAGCTCCGAATAGGCCTTCTGGATGGTGTTGGGATTGATGGACAGCTCCAGGGACAGGCTGCGCACGCTGGGCAGCTGATCCCCCGGCGCCAGCATCCCGGAAAGGATAAACCGTTCCATCTGCCGGATGATCTGCTCATACACCGGCTGGCGGGACATCGGGTCAATCATAAACATAAGGCGGAAACCTCCTTCCGTGTTAGTATACATAGCCGTATTATTGCTACTAGTACACTTAGTGTATCATCCGCCCGGGCGTTTGTCAAGATCTTCCTTTCTCAGGCAGCTCCTCACGGCCGGCGAGCAACTTCCCATACGACCGGGCAGCCGGAACGGCCATCTATTCCGCTTAAAAAAGGGCCGTCGGTCCGCGCCTTGTAATGGAGCGCCGGATATGGTAAAATGGACACAGCCTTAAGTGGGTTAATACCGGATTCCACCGGCTGTGTCCCCGCGTTTGCTCTCACGCAAACGCCGCACTTGTGGGGCAGTATCGATACAGCCTTAAGTGGGTTAATACCGGATTCCACCGGCTGTGTCCCCGCGTTTGCTCTCACGCAAACGCCGCACTTGTGGGGCAGTATCGATACAGCCTTAAGTGGGTTAATACCGGATTCCACCGGCTGTGTCCCCGCGTTTGCTCTCACGCAAACGCCGCACTTGTGGGGCAGTATCGATACAGCCTTAAGTGGGTTAATACCGGATTCCACCGGCTGTGTCCCCGCGTTTGCTCTCACGCAAACGCCGCACTTGTG